>DTYX01001101.1 GCA_012961655.1 Candidatus Poribacteria bacterium | reverse complement strand
CGAGTCCATCATTTACAGCGAAGTTCTCGAACCTTTTTCCGTCATATCGGCTTACACCATTCTCCCCGCCAGACACCGCCGCCGCAATGCGAAGTCGCAAACCACAAATTCCCTCCCCTATCTTGCTGGATTGCATATACGGCGCCGTTTATTCCATCGGTAGCGTCGTAAAATTCCCAATGTCCTTTTAGCATGGTATCATATCACCTGTAAGCCGTTTTTCGATTACACTGCAAAAATCTCTGGGACGTATTGTGTATTAGAAACATTATCGAAATACTGAATAGATTCTTTGTACGCCGGCGTTCCTTTTATCATACGTGTGCTTGTAGAGTCGCGCCCGCACGCCCTCAACAACAATCTCATCCAAGCAAACCCATCCCCATGATTCCTTCAAGTAAGGGCGCTTATGAGGTGTTATTATTATCATCGAATCTGCAATTAAACCCAACTGATAAACGAGTACAGGCAGACGAGATACTTCAAGCAAATGCAAAGCAAAACTACAAATTATTAGGCTATACTTTCGTCCGGAAAGAATTCCCGACGCAATCTGTTCAAAGGTATACGGTTCAGCGTTCTTACCAGTGCGTTTCAGATAAGCCTTATATGTGTATGGGTCAATACCATCAATGTCGGCGCATCCCAGATTTTCCAGCGCCAAGGTTACTTCTCCGCTACCGCAGGCCAAATCTAACACTTTGCTAAGATTGATATCCCACTTTTCAATGGCGAGCCGAAGAACCTTCCGAATTGCTAACTCATGAGGATTTCTATATCCATCGCCAAAGCGCTCATAGAAACCCTGAACGCCATAACTCTGATATCCCTCTCGGATTGATTCAATATTGGAAATTAATTTTTTTGAATTATTTTTTCCCATAATTTACTGTTTCAAACACTGGATTTAAGGCTACTACTTTGCGCCCACTGTCTTACCAATCGAGATTTCAAATCGCTAATCTTATAAATCTTTCTGCTATCTCTTTGCCCATAAGTATCCACCAATGTTGAAATGGGTATATGGAAGTGAGCGTACATTCCTTCTGTTTCATCATTCTCAAATCGACGCATTATCTCACCGATGCCGTCAGTTTTCAGGTTACCCACCAGGGCGTTAGTTCTGCGATGTTCGAGAAGACATCCAAATCGGAGGTAACCATAAAGGCAAGGTGCTCTGGTTGCCAGGCATACGGCTGAGAATCATTGAGCAATTGTTCAATCAGGTTATTTTCCGCATATCCAAAGGTTTCTTCAACTGACGACGTACCAGAGTGAGCTTTTGTCTTCTCGACCAGATAGTTCGGAATCTGTGAAATAACGTCCACATCAGGTCTCAGGTGTTCTATGTTCCAGGCCTCTCCATCTGGCCCCGGCGTGTGAATGAAAATCTCAAATTCCCCGCCGATGTCGCGTACACGTTTCTCAAGGTTCATAGACTCTACCAGACGCACGAGGTCATTTAGCTCAAGAATAATGAGCTTTGTGTAGTTCCGTAAGACGAAGTCGTCGGTGAGCGAAGCGAACAGGAATTATTGCCATCTGGGTTTG
>DTYX01001100.1 GCA_012961655.1 Candidatus Poribacteria bacterium | reverse complement strand
TATGTCCCTACGGTCTTCAGATTGTCCGAAAACTGCGCAACGCACACCAAATGCTGGCATGATAGCAATTTAATCGAATTTTTTGAGCCTGATGTTCTTTACACGTGGCACGATTCGGTTGGTATTCGTACATGAGGGCAAATGGCTCGTGTTTCACGGCGGGCCGAATATGTACCATTTCTCGCCTGACGGCGTCCACTGGACGGGACAAGAAATTTCACAGTTTGGCCGACTTATAGTCCACATCTGAATCTCATTGAACGTTTATGGCGGCAGATGAGGGCAGATATTACAAGAAACCATTTTTGTGAATCACTTAAAGGAAGGAGCAAGACCATGATAAAAGAGATTATTCGAAGAGAGCTTTTTGAATATCTTACCAGTTTTAAGTTTGCTGTGCTTATGATACTTACGCTCGCGCTTTTTTTGATGAATGGAACTAACTTTGGTGAAAATTACTCAAAAAGTTTTTCGGAATATTCAAAAAATATAGAAGAGCACCGACGTTCCATCGGTCTAGGTTATATTGTTTATGTGGACAGGGAACCAAATTCTTTAGGCTTCTGTGTAGATGGAGGAGAGGATTTTCAACCGAATATTTTGAGGATTGAATTAAGCGGAACCATCCTTCCAGGCGAACTGGGAGGAGAAGAGCCTGTTCTTATTCCGCCAAATTTTGAGAAAATCGATTGGATGCTTATAGTCAAGGCGCTTTTCAGTCTATTCGCTATTCTATTGACGTATGACGCTATCTCCGGAGAAAAAGAGCAAGGCACACTGGCTCTTGTATGTTCAAACAGTATTTCTATAGGCTCCATTTTATTGGGGAAATACTTAGCTGCTCTCATCACACTGCTTATACCTTTTTTCATTGGAATATCGATTGGGCTTTTGACGCTCGAAGGACAATTGGGTATTTTCAATCTTTTTTCAGGAGAAGATTTTATTCGGCTCGGACTTTTTATCGCATTATCGATAATTTTCATCTCTTTATTCATCCTGCTTGGATTAAGCGTCTCCAGTTTAACAAAACGCTCATCTATCTCCTTATTGCTTCTGTTTTTTATATGGGTGATGTTACTCTTTGTCATCCCAAGCCTTTCTGGGATTATCGCAGACTCAATCTCTGAAACGCCAAGCGAGCAGGAGTTCTTTATACATAAAGCAGAGGTTGTTTTATCTGTTACTCCCTGGAAATTGGAACAACATTATAAGAAAAAGGATCCGAAACCTGCTTTAGCGGAACTGCCGTCATGGCTGCCGCCTGAGGCGGTAAATGCAATGAGTGGACGGGTATATCAAGCGTCTCAAGAAATGATAGATGAATTACAAAGAATGTTAGATGAGGGAGCCTTGCAGTTTGCCTCCTTCAGCAACGAATATAGAAATGCAATTTGGGCAAAACAGAAACTGGCGAGGAATATCGCACGCATTTCTCCATCTGCTGTTTTTCAATATGCTGCCGAAAAAAGCACCCACTCAGGATTTCCCAGAGAACTCTATTTCTTTTCTTCCGCCAAAGATTATTATGGCGGATATAGAAACTACATAAGCAGCGAAGTAGGAGAAAGAATTCCTTATCATCGTCCTTACCTCTCTTCCATCTGGACAGTGAATATAGATGGCAAAGAGATTACTATCCGAGTTCCTTATCCCAAATTGCCCGAAAAGGATATTCCTCAATTTTCAGAAAAGAAGCCTTCTATAAGCATCTATGAAAGTTTGAGCGACATTGCGCTTCTGTTTTTGTGGAATGTAATGGTGTTCTTTATCGGTTTCATTGCGTTTATCCGATATGATGTGAGGGCTCAATAGTCAATTCCTTCTCATTGCCTATGGAAACCTGAAGCGAGTATCTTACCTTCATAGACTTCTCTGTATCAATCGTGTAGGGATACTAACGAGTTTTTCACTTCCTTAACGCCTGCGAAAGCAGAAACGTAATTTCCTGATTGAGTGAACGATGATGTTCTTTCGCCGCCTGAGTTAACTGGCAGTGAAGTTCTGGGGGAACGCGGACTAAAAATCTGCCGGAGAATCGCTCATAGAGGTCGATGCGTTCATTCGCTTCAGCGGGGAAAAAGATTTCGTTACATTGGTCGCATTGCCAGACTTCTAAATCTGGTACCTTTATCTTTCTTCCGTTTGATTCAAAGGTATAGTCGATACGCTTGCGATACAATTCTCCATTGCAATCTGTATCAGAAGGACATCGATTTCTTTCTGTTGCCATTTTCATCACCGACTTTCATGGAAGGTTATAACGAAATAGGTTTTTCTATCAAGATAAACGATTTTTCCACAAGAATATATCTGTTCACCGCTAAGCGCGGGGCCAATGATTGTGTATTTGTACCTGGCTTTACCTGTCTCGTCCCGTTCCTTCTTTGTCACTCGCCCATAGATGATTGAGTTAAGGAGGTCTTCAGTCGAAAAACGCCCAACATGCAATTGATTTCTTGCTTTTGAAGACAATAGGTAACGCCGCTGTTGAATCAATCGAACAATTTCTTGAGGAATTTGCATCATTAGCGCCTCATTTTTTGATATTAAAAGTATATCAAAATAGTACCAGATTGTCAAGGGTTAAATTCTTCAATTTGTTGTCATAGAAAAGAAATTGCAAACTCTGAACTCTAAATTGAAATTTCAAACTAACGGCGGAGACTTCCGCGCTTTTAAGACAGGGAGAGTCTCAACTTTTTGTTTCTTACAACTCTCACTCAAAAAAGGAGGAAACGACACCATGTTACGAATCATTTTACTCACAACCATTTTCAGTCTGTTCTTGGTTCATTTAACGTTAGCAGAGGAGGAAACCATGCCGAAAAAAACGTCTCGACCGGGGGCCGAGCTTCCCGGTGTTACTGATGTGCTTGTAGATGGAGAAAACTGCCGCGGTTGGCACGTCAGCACCCGTCCACACAACCGCAAGGTGATTTACCACGCGCCCAGCCAAACCTGGTTCGTCTTCTATGGAACGGGGCACTGGATGGATAAGTTGGGCGACGCGGGGCTCGAGAAGGAGATGATAGCTTGGCGCGCCTCCAAGGACGGGGAGACATTCAGCGCGCTTACACCTGCTGTTGTGGGCAACGGCCACTCCAGTTCCACCGACGTTCTGCTGGTCGGCGATCGGATATACCTTACGGAAACGCGCTGGGGATTCTGGCGCCAGAAGGCAGGCGTGCCGTGGAAAAAAGACGGGAAAGTCTTTTACCGCCGAAGTACAGCAGACCGGCCGATGTTCTTCGTACCCTATGAAGTCTTCCCGTTCGATATCGTCGGCGACCGGCTGGTCGCTGGCGAGCCGGCGGAGGTGCTGCCGGGAGATAAGCACGTCAGTCATGCAGGACCGCACTATGGTTCTATGACACGCGACACAAATGGCTATTTTTGGGTGGCAGCACGTGCAGTAGCTGACGCAAAGGGGCTGGCGACATGGGTGGCGCGTACCATCCGCCCGAACGACATCACCGCCTGGAAACCGCACACCGTTCTCTTCAAGAGCGCAGGCCCGGGCACGCACGCGCCGCAGATACTCGCCCTTGACGAGGGGCGCGTGGCCTGTGTCCTCTTCGTCAAGTACGAACAGAGAACCGTTGTGTATCTCTACGACCCGGATTCCCGAACCTGGGGCGAACCCCAGATTATCGGCGAGGGATATGAAAGCAAACGGGCTTCCGCTGTCTTCGACCCGGGCAGCCGCCGTCTCCACGTCGTCTA
>DTYX01001099.1 GCA_012961655.1 Candidatus Poribacteria bacterium | reverse complement strand
TACAAATTCCCCATGAAAAAATTCGTTGTAGCGGCGTGCCTCCGTGCCGCCACTTTTGTTTCAATGGCAAGATGGCAAGGGAGCAAGACTTGCGTTACAAATCTTTCTGGAATTCAGATATCGTGTTGAGGGTATTTTTCAAAAGTTCGTCATCGGGATATTCTTTTTGAATACTCCTCAATAACTTTTCCTGTTCTGCTGTCAACCTAATTGGCTTCCGACGCCGCAGGTTTTCTATAAACCCACGTGGCAATTTTTTACGCGACATGGCTGGCGCCTCCGCTAATTTATTTCCCGTATTATAACACAAGCGGAATGCCATAGACCTGACTACTCCTCAAAATTAGCTAGCGGATTTTGGGCTAGCGGAGAAAAAAAAGAAAAATCTGCGTAGCAATAAATCCGTTAGCAAAAAAATCAAAGATTAAAATTTTTAATCAACTTGATATTTTTTCAACATCCGCCTTGCAGTAGCGATGATCTCATCTCGCAGAGATTTTGGTTCGATAACCTCCGCTGAATCGCCGTAGCTCATAATCCAGAATCCGATTTCTCTGGTTCCGGCTACGGTTACCTTGAACAAAATCGAGCCATCTTTAAGCTCTTCGATTTGCTGGGTATCGTGCCAGCGTACCTCTTTAATCAAGGGCGCTACGCGCCTGTCAAACTTTACTACTACATCAGTTTCCTCACCCAGCATTACTTCCCAACTTTTTGACATATATTCTTTGAGTGAAAAGTTGTCGGGGTAAATGAAACTCTTTCCGGTGTAAGAGAGCCGTAGAATGCGGTTGATTCGGAAAGTTAAAATCGTGTGGAAAGTATGACAGAAGCCAACTAAGTACCATGCTCGTTTGCGGAACATGACAGCATAAGGGTCAATGCGGCGTTCGGTGATTTTGTCCCTGCTAAAGGAGTAGTAGATTATATGAATTTGCAAACGATTGCCAATTGCTTCGTGAAGTCGGTCAATTTTCTCGCCCACGTCACTTACTTTCTGTCCAGCGACATCAATCCGCTTTGAAGTTTCGCGTAAAACACGCGCGGTGTATTCAGGAAGGGCGGCGTTGACTTTGGCTATAGCATCCTCAAGTGTCAAACTGATATGACGTCCTTCGTTCTCGGCAAATGACCTGGCGCTTGTAACCAGAGCCAATGCTTCCTCCAGGGTGAAACTCACCGGCGGCAGAAAATACTCCGAAGCGATTTCGTAGCCGCCGGGGTGAGAATCGATATGAATTCCCGCCGCTCGAAGTTCTTCAATATCCCGCTGCGCCGTTCGTAATGAGACACCGCACCGTTCCGCTAACCTCCGACGTGTATATCGGCGTGGATTGGCGTGAATCAACGCCGCTATTCTGAGAATGCGTCCCATCTGTTTATGTCTGCTCATCAGTTTTGCCTCATCAATCATATCTACTTTTACAGTATACTATCGTCTGAAAATCAATGAAAAATTGCTCGAACTCGTTCCTACAGTTTCCTTGTCAATCCACTTGTGTGGTATGGATTCGTTCATGATTCACTTTTTTTTGCACATTTTTTTTCAATTATTGTATAATTAGGTAGTTTTTGAATCTATAAGAGCTATAGTTCTGCAGATTTTTGACAATGATAGTGTTTACCCCGTGAGATAAGTAGTTACCATTGACCCCTTGTTAGGTCTCTACTATCTCTCCCCAAATTGGGAGGTGATTTCCATGCGAAACATAGAAGAGGACAATGAATTAGTCAAGAGGTTTATAAAGGGTGATGGGAGCGCTTTTGATGAACTGGATGGAAAGTATCGCAAAAAGATTACACAACTGCTATACCGCATGATAAAGAATTATGAAGACGCCGAGGATATCTATCAAGAAGCTATACTCAAAGCGGCGCAACGCATTGATGCGTTCGATAGTAGCCGCAATTTTTACAACTGGCTATATACAATAGCGACGAATTATTGTATCAATCAGTTGAAGAAGAGGCATCGTAAAATTGACACAAAATATTGTGAAGAGATTTTGAAAGCGACGTGGGGGGAGAAAGAGCCATTAAAAATTCTTGAGAATCAAGAGTTGCAAGAATATATTCACCGGGAAATTAATGCCCTGCCTGAACGCCAAAGGCGCGTTGTCCAACTGCGGCTGTTGGATGGACTGAGTTACGAGGAGATTTCCAAGAGGTTGGGCGGTAATGTCAATTCCATCAGGTCGTTGTTCCGACATGCCCGCAACTCTTTGAAGATGAGACTCTCCTCTTATGCCAGCGCTCTGTTCTTTATCCCTCGCCAGGTTAAACGGTGGACAAATTTTACCGCGCCAGCGACAGCTCAGGCTACGGGAACATTCACCGCATCTGTTCTCTCTTCCCTCGTCCTGCATGTTGCCTTAATCATCTTTATTGTGGTTCCAACGACTATAAAAAACCCGCCAGATTATACCGATGCTATTACAGTTAGTCTTTTGCAAACGGGAGAGGAGCAGACGAGGAATGCGGAATTAAGGGAATCAATCTCAATGCCGAATTCCAAATTCCGAATTCCCAACTTCGATGTTGGACCACCTAACAAACGCGTTAGCGAGCAACTTTGTCCAAGCAACCGGGCGGACTAAGGAAAGAGAACTTTTTGAATGCGGAAACTGAATTAAAGAAAATTCATACCGACTTCCGAACACCGAACCCCGGGTTTCGCGCCTCCGCGCACAGAGAAGTTGCCTTGCCCGCCAGCATGGATGTCAATATCATGGAAGCGGGTGTTAATGTAAATGAAAATAGTTTGATGATGGAAACAGAAAGTTAAATGGCAATCCGATTTACAAACAGGGGGCGTCATATTCTGTTACTGCCGAGCCCCACCCGTTCATAAACCCGCCTTCCGCAGCTAGTATTGACGCGGCACTTCAAGATGTCGCTCAGAAAGTCATGTTGGGTAACGCCGATATCCGTCCGTTGGAAAAAGGAGAGGGAAGCATTGAGAAGATATCTCGTCGAAAAAGGCGGATTGTTGTTTGTTGACACCCTGCCCCATCGCATGTGGAGTAAGGATGTCCCTGTAAGCCGATGGTCTTTCAGGATGAAGGCGGAATTGCGGGAAATCCTCCCAGAATCACGAATTGTACCGATGCTTCTTTAGCCTCGGAGGACCTCCGCTCACAGCTATAACTTCGCCGAGAACTTCTCAACTTGAAGGTATCCTAATCGACGGTCGATTGGCGGTGATTTACTCTGAGAGAGCTTATGTCGGGTCGATGACCCGCGAAGGAACGCGCTGGTCGCCCCAATTAGCGACTTTTAAACTGATGACAAACATCATCGTCTACGCCCTCACACACGGAGGAATCTCCGATTACAGCAACTACACTCCGATAGATTTTCAAAAACGGGTATCTTTACCTGCTAAACCATCCTCCATTCCATAAGGATTCAACTCAGCGTCACAAGAGCTGGAATAAAATAAGGAGTTCGGAGGTTTCGTGGTGCAGGTTTCCCAACCTGCAATGACCTATTTTAGCGGCTACATTGACGAGATTAGAATTTCAAAGGTTGCCAGATACAACTTCCCCGTGGGCGGGGAGGAAGCATTTAATCCGCCCCGCCACCTTGAAGCAGACCGACATACGTTGGCGCTTTGGCATTTTGACGACAAAGAGGGAGTCACTCTCTTTTCCGATGCTTCCAGAAATGAGCATACTTTGATAGGGAAGAATGGCGCTCAAGTTCGTGGAACGTTCTCCGTAAATCCCTCTTCTTCCATTTCCAGGACATGGGCGAAAATCAAAAGTGAGTATTAGCTCAGTGGCTAAAGGAGATGTTCACGATGCAATTCAAACAAAAACTTGCGTATATCGCGCTAAGTTGCGTGCCACTGTTTTTTGACGTTGTGCTTAAGATAAACGTTCAGGCGCAAGCGCTCAAACAAGCACAGATTGCCTTTATCTCCGATAGGGATGGGAACTATGAAATCTACGTTATGGATGCTTCGGGGAAAAATCAACGAAACTTAACGAACAATCCCGCGGCTGATTGGTCTGCAGCGTGGTCACCTGACGGTCGAAGGATTGCCTTCCATTCCAATAGGGATGGGAACTGGGAAATCTACATTATGGATGCTTCGGGAAAAAATCCACGCAACTTAACAAACAATCCAGCGGAGGACTTCACTTCTGACTGGTTTGACCCCGCTTTCGCGTATCCTGTCTCTCCTGCTGGCAAACTCAGAACAATATGGGGGTGGCTCAAGCAGAACGGCGAATAAAATTGGAAAGGGAAATAAACGGTAAGCAATATCATTCTGAGCGTAGCGAAGAATCTGCGAGCTCGTTGTTGTATTTCAGGTGGTAAAGATTGTAACTGTCGTTTGAATTCAGCGCGACGTACAGACCTCACAGTTTCCACCCGCCTTCTTCACAGAGACCCGACTTATAGTCGCGCCAAGTTTCTTCAGTTAATTGGCGATAGGCAGGTGTATTGGCATAATCGTCGCTCCAGTTTAATAGGCGCTCTAAGTCTCGGACACGAGTTGCAAGGTTAGTTTGCTGTGAGACTATCAATCCCCTCTGCGCTAATAGTTCGCACAGAGCAAGGTAGCGCTGTCCCAAAGTTGGCGTTCGATTTCTGTGTCAGCCGTTTCAAAATCCCAATCCGGTTCGAGGCGCGCTTGTTTGTAATTAGCGTCATCGGCTTCCTCAAGAGCGGCGAGAAGTTCCAGCCAGTCTATAATGTGTTGTTCGAGCTTCTGCTTCACGCGCTTGCTCCATGCTTCTGGCTGTCGAAAATTGACCTCCGCTTGCGGTGCGTTTAAGGCAGCGCGTAAATAATTCCGCTGTGCAGTTGCATACGTTTGAAGCTCCATTTTGGCTCCTCCTTTCAATATTTAACAAAAGTATAGCAGAAGCGAACAAAAAAGTCAATATATTGTAAGACTTTTTAGAGATTCTCAAAGGTGATAGCGGCATTTATCCGTAGC
>DTYX01001098.1 GCA_012961655.1 Candidatus Poribacteria bacterium | reverse complement strand
CTTGTGGACATCGAAAGCTTGAATTTTCTGTTCGGTGAGCCTCGCTTCATCAAATACCTCGACCCGGATAAGACGGATAAAAAGGCGTTCAAAATCGAGGATGATGGACTGCTACTTCAAAATCGTTTGGAGCAGAAGCGCGTGGCTAAAGAATGTGCGGAATGGATTGCGAGCAAGGTGCAGATTCGCTCTATCAAGAAATCTAACTTGCTGCACGGGAAAATGTATCACGTTTCCAATAACGGCGTCGAGGATGCCATCCTGGGCAGTTCCAATTTCACCGTGCGCGGGTTGGGACTTAGTCCCACTGGCAGTAACATTGAACTTAATTTAGAAGTGGATAGCAATCGCGATAGGCGCGACCTCAAATTGTGGTTTGATGAAATCTGGAATGACGGGGAATTGGTAGAAGATGTCAAACAAGATGTGCTGCTATACCTCGAGCAACTCTACCAGAATAACGCACCAGAATTTATCTACTACAAAACGTTGTTTCATATCTTTGAGCAGTTCCTCGGCGAGCAGGCAAAGACTGGCTTGCTCAGTGAGACTACCCAACTTGTTGATACGGATATCTGGAACGCGCTCTTTGAGTTTCAGAAAGATGGAGTTAAAGGGGCGATTAATAAAATTCTCACGCATAACGGCTGTATCATCGCCGACAGTGTCGGTTTAGGTAAAACCTTCGAGGCGTTGGCAATCATCAAGTATTTTGAACTTCTCAATTACAAAGTCCTGGTTTTATGTCCCAAAAAACTCCGTGAGAACTGGACTATTTACCAAGCTCAAAACAATAGTGAACTTAATCCATTTATCAGTGACCGTTTTAGCTATACAGTTTTGTCTCATACCGACTTGAGCCGCGATGGTGGTTTGTCTGGAGACATCAATCTGGCGACAATCAACTGGGGTAATTATGATTTAGTAGTCATCGACGAGTCGCACAATTTCCGAAACAACACAAAGGGTAAGCGTGATGAAGAGGGCAAAGTTATTCGCAAGAGCCGTTATGAACGGCTGATGGAGGACATTGTCCAGAGCGGTATCAAAACGAAAGTGCTGCTTATTTCGGCTACGCCAGTCAATAATAACTTAAAGGATTTACGCAACCAGATCTATTTTCTCACCGAAGATAGGGATGACGCTTTTGCAGAGTCACTGGGGATTTTCAGTATTCGTGAAACGCTGGCGAGCGCCCAGCGCACCTTTACCGATTGGGCTAAGAGGAGCCGAGAGCGCAAAACCAACGAGTTGCTGGAAAGACTTAGTTCCGCTTTTTTCAAACTGCTTGACGAATTGACCATCGCACGCTCGCGGAAGCATATCAAAAAATACTATCAAGACTCGCTCACTGAGTTAGGCGGATTTCCTGAACGGCTTAAACCGATTTCTGTGTTCCCCGATATTGACCTGAAGCATAGGTTTATGTCCTACGACAAACTCAACGATGAGATTTCCAACTATCAACTCTCGTTGTTTAACCCCTCAAAATATCTCCTTCCCCAATACCGTTCGTTATATGACACTCAGAAAATACGGAATTTCAGGCAAAGTGACCGCGAGCATTTTCTCATTGGCATGATGAAGGTGAATTTTCTCAAGCGGTTGGAGAGTTCAGTTCATTCTTTCGCAATCACTATGGAGCGGACTATTGACAAGATTGACAAGTTACAACAACGCATCGAACGCTTCCAGCAGTTTCGCGATGAAAACCCGGAGCTTGATTTTAGTGATTTGGAGATAGACGCCTTAGAGGACGAGGAATTGCAGGAAGCCATGCAGGTTGGAAAAAAGCTGACCTTCAATATGGCGCACCTCGATGTTGAGAGGTGGATGGAAGACCTGAAACGCGACAAAGCCCAGCTCCACTTGCTCTACCTTTCAGCTAAAGATATTTCGGTTGAGCGGGATGCAAAACTCGCTGAATTGAAGAAGCTAATCGCACAGAAAGTCAAGAATCCCACGACCAACAAGCATGGCAACCAAAATCGCAAGGTTTTGGTCTTTACCGCTTTTGCTGATACTGCGTACTATCTCTACAATGCATTACGGGAATGGGCAATAAAAGACCTGAACATCCACATCGCTATGGTGACGGGTGGAACGGTGGAAAATAAGACCAGTTTTGGTAAGAATGACTTCAATCACATTCTCACCAATTTCTCGCCCATCTCAAAGCAACGTGCTAAAATCGAATCTATGCCACAAGGGGAGGAGATTGACCTGCTCATTGGCACGGATTGTATTTCGGAGGGGCAGAACCTTCAGGATTGTGATTATCTGATAAATTACGATATCCACTGGAATCCGGTGCGCATCATCCAACGCTTTGGGCGTATTGACCGCATCGGCAGTGTCAACCACAGCGTCCAGTTAATTAATTTTTGGCCCACTCAGGATTTGAACAAATACATCAACCTGAAAAATCGGGTAGAGGCGCGGATGGCATTGGTAGATATTGCTGCCACGTTTGAGGATAATCTCCTGGAGCCGGACGACATCGAGGTACTAATCCAGGATGATTTGAAATATCGAGACAAGCAGTTGTTGCGTTTAAAAGACGAAGTGTTAGACCTTGAGGATTTTAATGAAACCGTCGCTATCAACGAATTTACGTTGGATGACTTCCGTATCGAACTTAGCAGCTACATAGAGAGCAATCGGGAGTTACTTCAAAATGCGCCGCTGGGACTTTATACGGTTGTGCCGAGGCGCCCAGACTATCCGATGATTGCTCCGGGGGTGATTTTCTGCCTCAAACAGAAGGGGGATTCTGCTGGCAACGAGAAGGTCAACCCTTTGCAACCGTATTTCTTGATTTATGTTCGGGATGATAAAGTAGTGCGCTTCACCTTTGCCCAGCCGAAACAGATTCTTGATATATATCGGTTGCTGTGTTCGCTTCGCTCACTGACGCCTTCGGCTTACAGTTCGGGGAAAACAGCGCCGTATGAAGAGTTGTGCAACCTGTTCGATAAGGAAACTGACAACGGAAGTGACATGACAAAATACAATGAGCTCCTCGAAGCAGCGATAAAATCGTGTGCCAGGTCATTCCAAAAGCGAGCCATTGGAAACCTGTTATCAGGTCGTGGAGGCATTCTCCCCAAAGGCAAAGAACAGATTGATGACAAAACTGATTTTGAACTCATAACCTGGCTGGTGATTAGGGAATCAAACTAAAATTCTTAGTATAAATAGAATAACGAACGCTCGTCGTGGATTGGCAAATCCACGACAACCCCAGTCAATTTGGAGCATGAAAGGAGCTTTGAATGTCCAACTGGCGTCCTGATTTTCAACCCGAACATCTCTATTTCGTCACTACGAAGGCAATTGACTATGCTCATGTTTTTCAACGTGACGTTATGAAGCGTCTTTTATTAGACACCCTTGACTGTTTCCGTATTCAAACGCGTATGAAACTTTTCTGCTTTGTTATCATGCCAAATCACCTCCATTTTATCGCTCAGTTTTCAGCCGAGTACCCGCTGGAGGATATCATGAGAGATTTTAAACGACAAACATCCGACCGAGTTATCCGGCACCTACAAGCAGAGGGGAATAAAAGGGCATTGGATTGGTTAGCGTCGAAGGTGAAACGTCCTCAAAAGCAGACTCACAAGGTTTGGGAAGATGGATACAACGCCAAGGATGTAGCATCTGAAGACTTCCTGATTCAAAAGATGGAATATATTCACAACAATCCTTGTCAGCCACATTGGAACTTGAGCGATAGTCCTGAAAGTTATATCTGGTCAACTGCACGCTTCTATCTCACGGATTCACCGTGTATTATTCCAGTTGACGATGTGCGCAAGCTGTTACAGTAGATTAAACTGCTGGATTTGCCAATCCAGCAGGAGCCGGTGGTTTGCCACTATCGCTCGTCGTGGATTGCTAAATCCACGACGCTATGCCCAAAAAATATTCCGGACTTGCCAATCCAGAACAAGCGGGATAATTTATGAACAATATGGTATTGTCAAATTAGAAATGAAAACAGTTTAAACCTTTCAGGGTTCATAGGGGATGGAAGGGAAG
>DTYX01001097.1 GCA_012961655.1 Candidatus Poribacteria bacterium | reverse complement strand
TATCGCCGTCCGGGTCATTGACGTCGTAGGTGATGACAGCCTGCTCTGTTCCCGGACGCTGTTCCGCATGGACTTTCGAGACCACCGGCGCTCTGTTTTTTGCGCTGTATGTTATTGAGCCAATTACGAAAAAAGATGTCGCTATTGCTGTGATGAAAAAAATATTTCTGGTGATTTTAGCCTTCTTGTTCATTGCAACAATTCCTCCTTCTGATACCTTTCTAAATTATAAGTAGTTCCGTTGAGCGCCAGCGAAGCGCCAGGCGTCGGTGAGCCCCGTTAGAAGTTAATCTTTATCCCCGAGACGGGGCGCAGCAAGACTTCTAACGGGGTGAACGAAGTGAACAGATTTACTGAGTGTTGAGCCAACGGATTTTTCAAACATCTACTAAGGAACTTCGATTATGATAGACGCATCGCGGTGAAGCTCTACAACAAGCTGGCAGCATGTTCAACTAATATTTCACCAAAACTTTCCCTTCGCCTCCAACCTTCAGAGGCGGACACTTTACCCTGTCCGTCCTTGAAGCCTCCAACCCAGGGGAGGGGAGCTAAACACATCGGGATGCTGTTCCTTACAGAGGGCAGCCACTACGGAAAATTGTGGGCTATTCCTGATATAATTTCCTTCCCAGCGCTGTGCAGATTGTCTTAAAATCTTTATCCGTAGTATAAATCAGAGCATCTGGCGGAGCTTCCAGGGCAATGATGATATCGCCCAATTTCCAGCAGGTTCGCTGTCCTCTTGCTTGTGAAAGGTCGGTAGTTACCTGTGCCAGTTTCTCTAAAAGTTCTTGATATTCCCCTGCCGCATGCTGTTGGCAACGCACGCGTTTTTTGTTGCATGTAGTAGTCAATTCATAATAGCCATCCGCTCTCTGAATTAGCGGATATTTGGCTAAATCGCAATCGGTGGCATTCGTTAATGTTGTAATGTTCTCCATAAATCGCCGTTCTAACACACCTTCGATATAGAGCTCTAAAATCCGTAGCACGCCTACCCTGGTCAGAGATTCATCCGCGTCCTCGCAATCAACCATTGCCATACCTAAGATCATTTGACGGCGTTCTATCATCCGCTTGCTAAACCGGGCGCGTCCAGATGAGAGGTGGGCTACGGCGGCTCCTAACTGCTCGTAGGATTTCACCAAATTGTGAACAGCGATGAAGTCTGCAACAACGGTGCGCCTGTATTCCATCAAGAGATATGTGCTACTTATCACGCTGGTGCCTTCAGCCGTCAGATGTGGTTGAATGATAGCCCGTCGTGACGGCACAATAATCCGCTCGATTTGGATAGTATTGTCGAGAAAAATTTTTGTACTGCTCAATTACTGCTCCTTTGGCGCGGTAGCTCATCTTTTTTGTTTTTTGTGTCGTTACGATGAACGAAGTGAATCGGCGAAGCGGCCTTTCATGACAAAAAACAAGTCATCTTAACTTTTCCGCGTACGATTTTGCTACATCCTGTCCCAGTTCCAACATGACATCCATTTGGTTCTCAGCAAGGAGTTTGTCGTATTTGCGGACATCGTCTTTTGTGACTTGGTTTTGTTGTAATCGGCGAATCATGTCCAAAAATAGGCTGAGATGAGTACGGTTGAAGGACTCCGGTGCTATCCTTCTGAGAGCTACCTTCATCATGATGACGAATTGCTCAAAGTATTTGCCTTTCCCGACAGCGAGTTTCCACAGTTCTTGGATCTCTTGTTGCAGTTGGGTGAGAAGCGCGGTGCTATTCGCTTGAAAAAGCGAAAGCCTTCCGCGCGGCACAGCTTTGTTTTCCGAATCTAAAAGTTTCTCTTCATACAATTCGAGGAGATGTTCGATGCCTTTCAATTGGGCGAAGCAATCCTTGGGTTGAAAGATTGCTTCGTTCCTCGCAACTTCGGCTTGCGAATCGAAACCATCCCGCTCTTTGAATACGATTACCATGACGTTATCGGAAACCATCTCAATCTCGCATTGTCCTTCTTCTGGAATATGCTGGAGGAACGGTTGAGGTATTTCGATTACGCCATTTTTAACTCTGGTGGTTATCGGTTGATGGTATATCTTTTCCACAGTGGAATCGTGATGTTCCATTTGTGTTTGTCTTTGCATTTTCACTCCTTTCCCGGTTGGGTAAAGGGGCTTGAAGCCCCTTTGAACCAGCCGGCGGGACGCTCTAGGGTCTGTTGACGAATTCGGAGAAATCAGGTTGTAGCCCAAGTTTCTAACTTGGCATGGCTGGACAAAACCAAGATAGAATCTTAGGCTACGATTGGATAGGTTAAATAATTCGTCAACACGCTCTACTAATATTTCACCAAAACTTTCCCTTCGCCTCCAAACACATCGGGATGTTGTTCTTTGCTATGCAACCTCCGCGCCCAATAGGGGACGCCTTCGGTTTCATCGGTAAGGAATTGTTTTAGTTCTTTGACCGTTATCTCACCATTTTTATCAACATCAGCGTCGCCAGAAATCCCTTTGAGAAAGAAGTACGTGAACAATCCGTGTCTCTTTTCTGGATACCATCCGCTGACTTCATCACCTCTTGATGTTGAGCTTGACGCGCCTTGGGTCGCAATCGACGGGGACAAAGTACCCCTGGTCGCTTTCTGGGTCTGGTGCGCCGTGTCCTGAGTAGTAAATGAACACGTCGGATTTCTCAGGTTTCACAAGGTCAAACAGTCTGCCTTTGTACTCTTTCTCTGTTCCAAAGAGGGAGTTGAACTGCGCTTGCGTGGCGTTTTCGTGAAACAGGATGTTGCCTTCCTTGAAGCCGAAGGTTTTGATAAGATAATCTTTCATGACCGTCGCGTCTCGAATGGCGTAGGCGACTTTTGGGACGTTTTTGTTTTGATAATCCCGATTCCCGATGACGACGGCGATGGCGTTGGGATTGTTCATGCTGGTTTCGGGGATGTTCACATCAACGTCTATCGCAAGTGACGGGGCGCTTTCGATGCTGGTTTCGCTTGTTTCGTCTTGCGCGGTGAAGGCAAAGATTTCGGGAGATTCTATCACTTTGTTTAACGGCAGTGAGAGCGTTTCGGACAGGCTGAACCGTTCTCGCTTTTCTTTGACGTAGATGCCAAGCGGAATCTCTTCGTCTGCGTAGCGTTTGTTGACCCAGATGGAAAAATGCAGTTTCTGCCATTTGCCAGCTTCAATCTTTCCCAGGTCAAAGCGATGGCTCTCGCTGGCATAAACGACGTTTTGCGGGACGCTGACCTGAGCCAGTACGTTTTCTGCGTCGCCGACGCCGACGTTTTGAATGATGACATCCACTTCGACTTGTTCGCCCGGCTCGATTTTGCCGTTTGCGTTGCCTTGGGATTCGCCTTCGTCATCGTCGTCGATAGCGGATGAGGCAATCTTCAACTGCGGCGGTTTCAATTTGCGCGTCTCGAAGGCGAGGATGACGGGTTCTGCATCTGCCCCAACGCCGCCTTCCAACACTTCGACTTTGAGTTGGACTTGCGCCGATGCGATGGTATCCGTTGCGGAGACGGGGATTTCGACGGTCTGACTGCTGTTCGGTGCAATGTTCGGAATCGTCTGCGATTGTTTGTACGACAATCCGCCGTTGGTTCGGGGGTTTAACCCCTGAACATCAGTTGTCAACTTGACTTGTACCTTTGTCGCTGTGCCTTTGCCGCTATTGCTTATCTGAAAGGTAATCTTTCCCGTTTCGTCGGCGTCCAACGCTTGATTGCCGGATGGTTCGTCCAAGCGGATGTTTTCTATCATTAGTTTGGGAAATGTCCGCTGAACGGTTTGCGCGGATGTGGTTGATGTCCTATCGGGCTGTCGTAGCGCCACCGCGCCTTCTTCCACGACGTTAATGTTACGGCGTTTAATTTCGACGCTGCCAATGCTATTTTTCACGGTCAAACGTAAGGTACACGCGCCCTTGGGCAAAGAAGCATCTGTTAGGATA
>DTYX01001096.1 GCA_012961655.1 Candidatus Poribacteria bacterium | reverse complement strand
GTCCAGGCATTATCCGATCTGGAGAAATTCGTCCACGCAAAGGATGCCATGCCCGCTCTTGTGAAGATCGGTCTCATACATGCCCAGTTTGAAACAATCCACCCCTTTCTTGACGATAATGGCCGTATGGGTAGGCTTCTCATCTCCTTCCTTCTTTTTCAAAGTGAGATCCTACTGAAGCCTGTGCTGTATCTGTCTCATTATTTTAAACAGCACCGCCAGCGTTACTACGATTTGCTGCAGAATGTCCGCGACAACGGTGACTGGGAAATTTGGCTCAAGTTTTTTCTGACTGCAGTCTCGGAAGTGTCTCTAGAGGCAACCGAGACAGCACGGCAGATTGTTGCTCTCAGGGAACATCACCGACGATGCATTGTCGATTCCTTTGGGCGTGCCACGGCCAATGGTCTGACAGTGCTGGAATCACTTTATTCACAGCCGATTATTACGGTCAAAAATATAGCGAACATGACCGGGGTTTCATTTACCGCAGCAAACAAGCTGATGAATCGTTTTGTGGAAGAAAAAATCCTTATCGAATCAACCGGACAGGCCCGCAATCGGCAATTTCGCTATACTGACTACATCAATCTTTTTGCAAGCCGCTAAACCGGCAGGAAGGCGACGCTGTAAAAAAGGATAACTCCCAACGAACATGAATAATTTAGCATCAAACAACAACCTCGCAGCCTATATCTGGTCATTAGCCGACCTTCTTCGTGGTGATTTCAAACAGAGCCAATACGGTCGGGTTATCCTGCCCTTCACCTTGCTACGCCGCCTTGAGGGCGTCCTGGAAGAGAGAAAAAACGCCGTCCTTGCCGAACATGACAAGATCAAGTCCATGAATCTGCCTGAAGAGGCCCAGGAAAAGATGCTGCTGCGGGCCACGGGTGGCCTGTCCTTTTGTAATATTTTCAAAATGGATCTCGCAAAGCTTGGTGAATCCTCCCTCAAGGATAACCTTGAATCTTACCCTGGTTCCCACGCTCCAGCGTGGGAACATAATCGGACGCTCCAGCGTCCAGGATACAGATAAAAATGGGCAGAACCCGCTATAAAATAATTGAGCCAACCGCTCCCCATTTCATGACAGTCACAACTGTCAACTGGATTCCAATCTTTACCCGCCCGGATACAGTTAAAATCATTCTTGATTCCTTTGATTATTTACAGAAAGCACATCGCTTGAAACTCTATGGTTTCGTCGTTTTAGAAAACCATCTGCATTGTATTACCCAATCTAAGGATTTAGCCAAAACCATGAGTTCCTTTAAGTCTTATACCGCGAAAATGATAATTCGTTATCTTGAGTCGCAAAAAGCAAACAGGGTACTTGACCAACTGGCTTTTCACAAAAAGGCTCATAAAAAAGACAGAAAATATCAAGTCTGGGAAGAAGGCATGCACCCTCAATGGATACAAAATAAAGAAATGCTCAGACAAAAGCTTGAATATATCCACTTAAATCCAGTTAAGAGAGGTTATGTTGATGAAGCGAGCCATTGGCGTTATTCAAATGCGAGAAATTATGAATTGGGGAGTGGGTTGATAGAGGTGTTTTGTGATTGGTAGTTTTGGAGTGGACGCTGGAGCGTTGGAACGAGAGTTGAATTGGGCGTTGTTGATTTTCTAATTTTCCTGACTGTTTTATGCTAATTATTTAAGCAACCTCAATG
>DTYX01001095.1 GCA_012961655.1 Candidatus Poribacteria bacterium | reverse complement strand
TGGACGAAATGTGGAGGGTAGTGTTATAAATTTGTGGAAATTTCCCAAAAAGATTTAGAATACACAAATCTGAAACATTACCGATTTTCTAACACGAAACGGATGCCCCTGGTCAAATGATTTGGAGAAATTTGCTTGAGAAATGGTTGGTATTTGTGTATAATAAAGTATTGACCAAATACAGAAAGAATCAGACGCCAAGTTTCTCCCAAAATTGGTTTCCATGTACAATTCAAGATGGTATATTGAAATGAATAAATTTAAAGCATATCTCACACTCATACGTTATCCGCTATTTGCTATCCCGATTGTTGCGACATTGCCAGGGATTATTCTATCTGGAAATATAACCTGGCGCGCGGGGGTTGCGTTATTTGTGGCATTGCTGGGCTATTGGGCTGGGATGGTAAAGAACGACTATTTTCATCGTGAACACGACGCTATCGCAAATCCGCATCGTCCTCTGCCTTCACGAAGGCTTGACCCGCGCGGTGCTTTCATAGTTGCAAGTACGCTGTACGTTATCTGCCTTATCTTAGGGTTCCTGGTGTTAAACTACAAAGCGGGATTGATGGTCGTTGTGCTGATAATGATTTCTCACGCATACAACGCGTTGTTGAAGGAACGCGGGATTTGGGGCAGCATCAGTTTGCCGGTGGGGATTGGTTTGTTGAGCGTCTTTGGCGCGTTGGCGGTTTCTGGAACAGTGCCTATTTTGGTGTGGTATGTCTTTGCGGCGACGACTTTATTTGATTTCGGCACGCACATCACGACGACGTTCAAAGACATCGAACGCGACAAATCGATAGGTATCGCAACAACGCCATTGCAGATTGGCGTAAAACCCGCTTTAGCGGTTTCATGGACTGCTACAATCGCTGCTTGTGTTATCGCAATGTTGCCCTGTTTAATCGAGAACGTCGATTACCGGTACTCCCTTTGGGTTATCCTCGCATTGGGGGCAACTTGCGTGACGCGAATTCCGCTGATTTTCCATCAAACGGAGAAAAATGGCTATCTTGCATTGAAAGGGTCAATGATTGCGTCCATTACTTTCTTCCCCAGTTTGATGAGCATTGCTATGCCCCTTTGGCAATCGGCTTTGATTATCCTGCCATTGCTTGCGGTAACTATCGCATTGCTTCAGATGGCCAAACAGGAGGTGTAAATATTTGAATTCTCCTTTCCCTTGTGCCTGATACCATCCGCTTACTATTAGGGAGTCTTCGCCCACGCGCAAACACCCGCAGGACGAATCTCTTGTCGCTCACCGGCTTAGGTAAGTTCTGCTCGATTTGCGGTTTATTTACCACTTTCTAAAAATCGACCTTCACCTTCAAGTACGTTTGGTCTTGGTCTTTCCATTGTCCGAAGAGCGTACCTTCTTTGCCGTCAAGTAGAAAGATTCCCAATACAATCTCAATGCTGTCCGCTGGTTTTAAGGTCAATTCAGGTACAAGGATGTACCCAATGCTATTTTTTATGTCATCAAACTCCTTGATTTCCAAACCGCCAGAAAGCGCAACTTTCAATTCTTCGTCGAAGAACTCTTTTTCTACCCGGGCGATGATGTAGTCCTGGAGATTTTCTTGTCCGCGTTCGTGGAAGAAGCCGTGCATGTACTGTGCATTGATGTAGATGCCGCCTTTGAAGGTGTAATCCAAGCCAACGGTATACTTGAAGTATGCTTCGTCTTTTAGCATGGTTTGCTTTTCCGTTTGTGGCGTTCCCTGCGGACCTGGCGCAGTTATGCTAAGAGTGCTTTCTTCATCGGGTAAAAATATCGCCCCTTCCCCCCAGAAGCCGATGGAGAGAAATTCGCCCGCTAAATCAGCGCCGATGACGTTTAGCTTTGGAAAGGAGAGTTCCGATGTGATTTTTAAGGAAGTAGCATCTATCGGCGTTGCGGTGATAGAGTTTAAAATCGGTATGTCATCAAAGCCGCGGAAGTAGCTTATCGACCAATCGACGTTTAGCAGTGTGCTTTTTAGCTTTGCGGCGAACATGGAGTTTTTGGGAAGCGGCTCCGGCAGTATCAGGCGTTCTTCTCTTTCGGCTATTTTCAAAGTTGGTGGAAGCGGAAGAGAAGGTATTTCCTGTGCGAAGGTAAAACCTGTTTTGGACAGCAACACAGGACGCAACGCCGGCAGCCAGATGCCGGTCAAGGTATAGTCTCCAAGATAGTACGTTGCCAGGAGCGCTGTGGTGGGCAGCTTTCGCCCAAAATCCAGTGGGTCGGAAAAGTCATCGGGATTTAGATTATCCGTCGGATTGAGCGTGTCCGCTGTGCCCCAAGCGATGCGCTGCTTGCCGATTCTCAAATCAATTGAATCAAGTGGGAAACCGAAGATGTCAACATAAGCCTCCCCCACACCAAAATCGAGCGGATTTATCTTGGCTCGCTCACCCAACGCGGCAGGGTTTTCCGCTGTGCTAAAGTCGTGATAGCGCAAATCTAAACTGCTGAAGGCGGATACCTTGTCGGAAATTTTTGCATCACCTTGAGCCTCAAGGTATTGTAGATATCCACGAAAGTCAACTCATCCTCTGAAACCAACAACCGATTGTCGCTTTTTATGAAACCGTTCAATTCGGTATCTGCTGTGGCATAAGCGCAAATCAAAATCAGCAATCCGAATATGAACAAAAACGTTTTTATCTTCATCTATACGTCCTCCCTGTATAAAAAAAGGCGAAAGGGGAAAGGCGAAAGGGAAAAAAATCCCAATACGCTTATGGACAGCACATTCTAGCCCTTTTGCCCTCTTGCCCCTTTGCCCTCTTGCCCCTTTGCCCTCTTGCCCTTTTACCTTCTTTTG
>DTYX01001094.1 GCA_012961655.1 Candidatus Poribacteria bacterium | reverse complement strand
GGCATCACACCGCTACGACGTTTTTTTCCGTAGAGCCGTCCTTTACCAACCCAAATTATTTCATGGGGAATTTCTGTTGAAAAGAAGGAATTAAACAAATTTCTCGTTGATATTTTGATGAAGAGATGCTAAAATTTATAACTCTGATATTTGAAAGGAGATATTTCTTACGCTTAGAGTAAGGAAAAAGATGAAATTAGTACAATTTTATTTGCCAGAAAAAGGGAGGCGGGTTGGGGTTGTCGACCGCGACGGTAAAATTATAGATGTCACCAGCGATGAAGCGCCGGGAGTTTTAGAATTAATCCAATTATCTTATGAATTCCGCATAAGTTTGGGTGTCGTCATCGCGGATATCCAAGATCGGCTTGCAGCGGTTACTTCGCCAATTCTGCCCGGAGAACCAAGCGAACCTGAGATATATTACGATGATTTGGATGTGCCGCCCGATAGCTCCAGCCCTCACTTGTTGATTCCAATCACACCGCCGGAAGTTTGGGGCTGCGGTGTCACCTACAAACGTAGCGCTGACATGCGGGACGAAGATAGCATTCAGGATATCTACAACCGTGTATATTTCGCTGAAAGACCTGAGATATTTTTCAAAGCGACAGCATCTCGATGTGTTGGCCCTAATGATTACATCTGTATCAGGCGAGATTCACAGTTGACCGCGACTGAGCCTGAACTAGCTTACGTCTTGGGGTCGGATGGAGAGATTGTTGGATACACACTTTGCAATGATGTCTCCGCTTGGGACATTGAACGGGATAATCCACTCTATCTTTCACAATCCAAAATCTTTTACGGTTGCTGCGCGATAGGTCCGATGCTGGTTACCGCTTCTGAAATTACCGACCCTTATGACTTGGATATGCAATGCCGCATCATTCGTGATGAAGAGTTAATCTATGAAGGTGAAGTTAATACGTCTCAACTGAATCGCAACTTTGAGGAATTAACGAAATATCTCTGCCGAGACAATCCTATTCCAATTGGAACGGTGGTCTCCACGGGAACTGGCATCATCGTGCCTAATGATATGCCATTGATGGATAGAGACATTGTGGAAATTAGCGTCGAAGAGATTGGCATATTGTCCAATCCTGTGAAAAAACTAAGTTAAGAAACCCGTTTTCTCCGAGAAAACGGGTTTCTGGCATTATACTATTGAGGAGAAAAGATGAAATCAAATGGTAACGTATTCATTGGTGTAGACATAAACGAAATTGACACACCTGCTTTGCTGCTTGACCTGGACATCCTTGAGGCAAACATCGCTAAGATGGCGGACTTTTTCAAGGGCGTTAAGGCAGAACTGCGTCCGCACGTCAAAACTCATAAAACCCCGATTATTTCCCACAAACAGATTGAAGCCGGCGCCATTGGTATGACCTGCGCCAAGTTGAGCGAAGCTGAAGTGATGGTCTACAGCGGCATTAGAGACATCTTGATTGCCAACCAAATCGTCGGTAGACAGAAGATAGCGCGCCTGGTAAATTTAGCCAAACATGCGGATATGATGGTAGCAGTGGATAATCCGCAAAATGTCGATGACCTTTCCGCTGCGGCGATGACCAAAGGCGTTATTTTACGAATTCTTATTGAGGTCGATACCGGTCTGAATCGCTGCGGCGTCGAGACTGGAGAAGCTGTGCTGAACTTAGCGCAACAGATAAGCCAAGCCGATGGTCTCTCTTTTGCGGGTTTGATGGGGTATGAAGGTCATTGCGTGATGATTCAAAACAGAGCGGAACGCGAACGTGAAACGCTCAAGAGCGTCCAGATTTTGGTGGATATGAAACATCTGCTGGAAGAGAACGGGTTCCCGGTAGAGATTATGAGCGGCGGCGGCACAGGTACTTATGATATCACAGGGTCACACACTGAAATGACTGAGATTCAAGCTGGCTCGTATGCTACGATGGATACACAATATCGAAGCATTGAAGGAATTGGCGATACATTCGATTGTGCGTTGAGTATCCTTACAACTGTTATTAGTTGTCCCCAACCAGACCGAATCGTCACGGACGCGGGGATGAAAGTGATGACGCAGGAATTTGAACCACCGCAGCCGAAGAATATCATCGGTCTGGAATTAGTCTCCCTTTCCGAGGAACATGGAAAATTTAAAGCAGATGCAAGCGTCAATCTGAAAGTCGGCGATAAATTTGGGATTTTGCCGACACATGGCTGCACAACTATCAATCTACACGATAAGTTCTATTGCGTGCGGAATGGAAAACTGGAGTGCGTATGGGAAATCTCCGCTCGCGGCAAGTCACAATAGAGACTATTTAAAAATCTAATGCCTGATAATCAATTATCAGACTGAAAGCTAAAGTCGTCTCTCTATTAGTTGACTTTAGCCAAAGCGAGGCACGAAGCAATCTGAGCCTTGAAAACCGAACGCCTTATTGCCGCGCTGCGAGTCAATGTACGGTGCTCCCGACGGCTGGCGATACCAAAAGTGGTTCGTTGAAAAGCAGTTTAGTGAAGCGAACATATTCCTTGCTCCTTTCATGATTATTCTAATACAATTCGTACTTTGTCCAACGACTTTCCGCGTGTTTTTTGTGCGACAAGATTCTCAAGCGTAGTGCGTTGCTCACCGAACGCACGAACCGGCTATCAACAATGTAAGGCAATCGCTTTTCACGGATAAACTGTCGTATAGTTTGCTGTTCTTCACCGTCCAGCAGGGAAATATTTTCCTCAACGGTCGGTACTTTGAGATTGTCAAGCAACGTTTGGGTCCATTCCCGATAGATGTCATCCAGGTGCGTTTCCAGACCATCCAATTGGTCTTTCACATCTGCATCGACCTTTTCATTGCGCGGACGGAAGTTACAATGCGGGCAAATTTTACAAAAATATTACCAAAATCGCCAAGGCTTTGCGAATAATCCGTAATTCCTTTGTAGAGACAGGTTTGAAACCTGTCCCTACACGGTAATCATCACGGAACAGGGATGCCCTTGATATTCAGCCGGATGCGATACAGTGATGTCGTGGCTGTGATGTATAGCGTTTTCCAATCGCTATCGCCCCATGCGAAATTTGCGGCGCCTTCCGGCAGTTCGATAGTCCCCAGATGTTCGCCTGCTGGGTTAAACAGCCAGATTCCGCCAGGGCCGGTGACATAGACATTTCCTTCGGAATCCACTTTCAGACCATCGGGCGCGCCCTCTTCGCCTGATTCCTCGGCGAAGATGCGTCCATTGGCAATCGTGCCGTCCTCTTTTACATCGAATACGCGGATATGCATCCGTTCCGTGTCGTCGATGTAGAGCAGAGATTCATCAGGTGAAAAAGCTAATCCGTTGGGAGTAGCGAAATCATCAGCCAACAGGGTCAGTGTTTCGCCGTCGGGCGATAAACGGTAGACGCCGCAAAAGTCCAATTCCCGCTCGCCTGGCTCGCCGAACTCAGCGGTCAAACCGTAAGGTGGGTCGGAGAAATAGATGCTCCCATCCGATTTGACGATGACGTCGTTGGGACTGTTCAACTTCTTGCCTTCGTAGTGAGAAGCGATGGCGACCACGGCGCCATCATATTCAGTGCGCGATACGCGGCGATTGGCATGCTCGCACGCAATCAGTCGCCCCTGTTTATCTAAGGTTAAGCCATTCGATTTGCCGCAGGGCACGCGAAAATTCGTGACGCCCTCTGTTGGAGTCCACTTCCTGATTCGATCGGCGGGCATATCGCTGAACAGCAAAAATCCCCATGCGGCAACCCATAACGGTCCTTCGGTGAAATTAAATCCTGTTCCCAGTTGCTCGACTTGTGCATCCTCGGGTACTATACGTCTAAATTCAGAACTCATAATTTTCCCTCCTGTAATATATTTTGGGTATTGTAAACGCTCACTCCTACCCTTCCTTCGCTTCACTCAAGGCCTGCGCTCGAACGCAGTGAAGCGACAAGCTCTTCTATTCCCTTCAGAGGATATCTTATATACTATAGGTGGTAGTGTATCAGATTTGTTGATTTTAAAATATTTAACGCAAAGGCGCTACGGGCGCAAAG
>DTYX01001093.1 GCA_012961655.1 Candidatus Poribacteria bacterium | reverse complement strand
TCGATGGTGCCAAAGCATAGCTTGCCATTCACCGCGGCTCGTCGTGCGCCGGCAACGTTGTCCAAAATCCAGGCGACTTTGGTGGCTGAAAAATAGGGGTCGATGACCAGACCCGTTTTCTCTTTGACGACGGGTTCTAAACCTTCATCTCGTAACTTCGCGCAGGCATCTGTAGTCCGTCGACATTGCCACACAATGGCGTTGTAAATCGGCTTTCCACTACTTCTCTCCCAGATAACCGTAGTTTCACGTTGATTGGTAATGCCTATGCTTAGGATACGACTAACATCAACTCCGCTTCGCTTTAGCAAGTCATCTAGAAGCTGAACAGTAACGTCCCAAATCTCCTCGGCGTCGTGTTCCACCCAACCAGGGCCAGGATAGTGTTGGGTGAATTCGCGGTAATTCCGGCATCTGATTTGTCCTGTTTCATCGACCAATATGACTGTTGTCCCAGTCGTCCCCTGGTCGATAGCGATGATATAGTTTGACACCTCTTCTATCCCTCCACGAAGATATCCTTCCATACTTATGAAACGTGAAGCGTGAAACGCGATACGCATTATTATACGTTATCTTGACCTGGCTGTCCTCGGCGCATAATCACGCATCACGACTGACATCGTTACCTGTTTCGCGATTAACGGTTACTTGTATCGCATAACAGACTCCGCCCACCAAAAAGCAGAGTAAGGCCGCTGGGTTCCAGAACAAAGCGCCTAATACGCCAAAGACGACGCTAGAGCCTAAAAATCCTGAAATGGTAATAATACTTCGCCTCCGACGTCGCTTCTTCTGCGCTGCATCCTCTTCTAATTGCTTGATAAATCTTTTGATTTCCCTTGTTAATTCAATTGCCTTTTCGCACATCTCCGTTGTACATCTCTCCGTATCGGAAACTCGGCTGAGCATCTCATCCAATCTAGCTTCAGACGCTTCTTTCTGGGGCGAATTCTTAACTGTCATCAACTCAACGCGTGCGTTTTCAATCTCTCTTAGCGCCGTTTCCTTGAGGTTTTGAAGTTCCACATCCTCTTTCATTTCGTCAGCTAATTGGTTCGCTTCTTTTGTGCAGTCAATCGCTCTGGAATATCCTTCCATTGTTCGTAATTCACAAAAGCCGCGCGCTTCTTCCAATTTGGCTTGCGCGAATTGGAATTTATGTGGGTCATACTGTCCCTGAAATTGAATCTCGATAGATGTCAAATTTTCGACCGCAGCGTCGATTTCCTCTTTGGTCTCTTGCCGTAAATCTTGGAATTTTGCATCCTGGTTGAGTTCATCGACCAATTGGTTGGCTTTTTGGATATTCTTCAGACATTGTTCATAACCGTCTTTCGTATATTTTCTGAAATACTGCTTAGCTTCTGTAAGAAGAGCCTCAGCAGATTCATATTTCTCTCTATTTTCCCGTCTACTCTGCGGATATTGCAGGGGCAAAAACTTTAGAGAGACTTGCGCGTTCGTAATGGCTTCTTCGACCTCTTCTTCACGCTTGAGGAGTTTCTCAACGTCGCGTTGGACTTTATTGGCAATACTTGTCGTCCTTTCCGCTTCTTCTACTGACAATATATATCCGCGGTAATTATCAAGCGTAAAAGCCTCTTGCGATTCGGCGAGATGATTCTTCGCATCCTCAAAGTGTTGAAATTGTTCATGAAATAGTTGCAACTGTTTTTGCGGATTGCCCAATCTTGTCAAAAGCTCCTGAGCGGGTGTCATCGCCTCGCGAGCGCTCTGTTGCGCTTCAGAAGCTTTTTCTGTTAAAATTCCTCTCTGCTCTTCCTCCGCTTTAGCTGCAATACTTCTGGAAGTTTGAGCGAGAGATTGGGCATCTAGATAGCCGTAATAACTTTCCGTCTCAAACTGTTGCCGCGCTTGTTCGAGTTTAGATTCAGCGTGTTCTATATCAACGTCCCAATTTTTAGCGCTCACGATAGACGCCTCTGCTAATTCCATCATCTCTTGTGCGGCATCTTTCCTTTGCTTTTGCAATCTGTCAAGATATTCATTAATGGCTTCTCTACTATCGTCAAAATGCGAATCTATCAGCGCTTTGACAAAATATTGTTTATCGCCCTCCGTTTCCGCTTCACCTTCTATAAGCTGTTTTAGATAGCTTATAGATGTCTCAGCTTCGCTCTTTGCCGCGTAGTATCTCGACAACTGATAATCATAAGTCCCACGGTCCTCCGATGAAATTTGCTGAAGGTTTTCCATACCCTCAGTTATAGTCAAGACGGCAGCATCTACATCTCCAGCGGAATATTGCGACTGTGCCTTTAACAATCGGGCGCGCATCGCATAAACTTCAGCAGGCGCTTTGTTTAAAGCATCTTCAAATTCGGAGATAGCCGCTTCAGGATAGCCTGATTCGATATTGACAAAGCCGCGCGTAACACTGATGACATAATCTAGCAAGTGCTGCTCCGTGGAGGAATCCTTCCGCCACATCTCCTCATCGGACTCTTGTCTAAATCCGTATGATAGCTCATATATCGCCGCAGAAACAATATTCATAGAGCCACTTTTATGTTCCGAGAATAATTCAACCACCCGCGGCATTGAACTATAACCAAGTTGATTTATCGCATCCGCCGCGATATCTTGGATATCCGCTTTCTGAACACACCCGCTGGATGAATGTTCGTTTGAACCACAATAGAAACAATTTGACATTTCGTGCCTCCTTCTCTTAAATTTTGCTATACATTGATAGTCATGTTTTCCGCACCATTCACAAACTCAGGGGAACGTATTTTCAACTCAACATCCATCTTTTTGACATGAATAAGGAGAAATTTCAGTACATCTATTTCGCCTTTCTGAAGCGATGCTCGCAAAAGCCGCATCATCAAATCAGCCATCCGATGCTGTGGTTTTCGTCGAGAAGGATTCTCCCAATTGGACAAGGATTGTAACGTACAACCGATTAGCAAAGCGAAGTCTTTCATTTCCAACCCGAGTTGTTTTCGCAGGCTTCTAATTTCTTGAGGAGTTAAAAGCTCTCCACGAGACTCAAGACTTTCTTGGAACAATTTTTTCCAACGTTTGCGTTCACTTGCGCTAAAATGTTTCGCGCCACATAACTCACATTTGCCAATAATGGCTTCTGGCACAATGAAAGGATAGCCAGCAAATTTTGTTGGATAATGGTGCATCTTAGTGGGTTTTACTATGCCTTTTCCACATTCTTGACAACGATAGCCAAACATTTTCTCACCTAGTTTCGTGTGCAGTTTAGAGCCGCTGATTGTCTGACCACGCTGATTTTAAGGCCACGCCGATAATCAGCGTGGTCTGGAAATCTAACTCACATTCCGCACTTCTCAATAAGGGTTTAGGAAAGACGGGGATTTTTCCATCCCTTCCTTCCATTCTTCCATCCTTCCAAGAAGAACTCAGGAAGGACAAGGTTTTGATTAACCCTGAGACAAAAGTACGGAATACAACTCTAAATAAAAATCTTATACGTCCTAATTCCCACAATCGGCCCGATAATCGCCCAGATGCTACCGGTGATGTAGTCCCCCAAAATCAACCCCAAGAAAAATGGCACCGCCTTCTGATGGCTTCTGATGCCGCCGAACCGTAGAATGAATAACTTGATAAGCCAACTGATGAAGAAAGCGAACCAAAAATAATCCATAGCGAAACTGATGGCAAGGGCGTAGCCTGCGGGATGGAAAGGCCACCAGAAAAAGCGCATCCGCATTATCATCATTACCATAGTGAAAAACGCGCCGATACCCATGTAGGAGATACCCGCGACATCTGGGCCAGAAGGATTAAGCAGCCACCGTTGCAATCTGTTAAAGGATTCCCATCCAAGCCAACTTTTAAAGCCTACGGCTTTCGCTATGGCGCCGTTTCGATAAGTGATATCCAGATTCGCCCAGAAGGTCGCCAGGATGCTGACAATTGACGCTATGAGCATAGCCAACAACAACCCGCTATTGCTGATTTTCGCCGTTTCCGCCATTTTAAAGGCTTCCAACTGGTTGGGCATAGGATGGTTGCGATAGCAGCGATTGAACCAGTAGAACATCGACATCATGGTCATGCTGGCGGGGTCAAGGCGACGGGTGCCGATGGCATTTGCCATGATATCATTTGGATTGACGAAATAGATTTCGTGCGGAGTCCCAAGCTCCGCGCGAACGCGGGTCATGGCAATTGACAGTATGAAATAGAGACCGAAAAAGATGAAAATTACCCAAATCGCCATGCCCGCCATCGCCGAAAAAACTGCGATGAACACCATCGACGACAACGCTCCCAACACCGCCCAGCGATAGCGTAACGGCTCAGTGGAATCGTCGAGGTTCGACGGCATTCCAATGACTTTTTTGAATACTTCAAAAAGATGTCGGCGCGTCCCCCAAATCGCGAGCACAAACAGCATAATCCACGCGCCCGACGCTTGTTCGTTCAAAGCAGGGAATCGCCGAGTCCCAAGCGATGCTCTGATAACCAATTCAAGAAGCCTGACTACAAAGAAAAACCAGCATGAGAATGATAAATCTAATGGTAGAAAAAAAGCGATGCCGATTGCGAACGGATACATCGAAATCCGTACCCAACGGAGCGCGTTTAAAGGTCTGTCGGTGAAGACATACCCAACATTTGTCTGCTTGATGTACGGAATTTTCGGCACAGTCGGATAGATGTAGTTCAGCCCGTTGATGATAGCGATAGTCGCAGCGACAGCGAACCCCATCCACATCACCTTATTCCGAAACAGACGCGAGCCGCCATCCTGCGACATGCCCAACGGCAATTGGATGATGGGATACGCCAGCTTTTCATGTTCTGTCCAGCGTTTGCGGATGATGCTGTTCAAACAGAGCATCAGGAAAATCATCGACAGAAAAAGTAACGCCCAATAGAACAGCGGCTTTAGCCACGCTTTGAAGTGACTTTCCAGGTAAAATGTAGACTCACCTTCGTAAAAGCCTTTCAAAATGTTCTTGTCCGAAATTGTAAGCCAACTCGGGATATACCGGAAAAAGAGTTGCTGCCATTCATTTTCCGGCGTGGCAAACCAGTATTGATGGACGATAGCTCCGAACATATTCTGGAGAGTGTCATGTCCCGAAAAAGTCACAGAGAGCACAACCATAATGTAAACAACCAGCAATTCTGCCTGTGTCAAAGCGTATCTTTTGAAAGTTGCTTTTAACACAAAATTAAACAGTATGACGATAAAAATCGTGAACACAGGCTCGATGAATAGCGGCAGACAGGAGCCATCGAGCGAATAATATTTTACCTCAACGATTGTCAACCAATATACGTTTATCGGAATTAACAACACGCCTAAAAGCAACGAACGCCATGTAACAAGGGCTCTTTGAGCAGTTAGTGGTCTGTTGTTTTGCATTTTGTTTCCATAAGGAATGGCAATTAAATAAGTCATCTTATTCAGATTCAGAGGTTATTTAGCCGTCGTTCCCAAACTTTCGTAAGCCATTATTACCTTTGACGATAGAATTCGGAAATGGGACATATTGAAAAGCGCGGCGGATAATTGGAGCAAAATCATGCATTCCTCATTTCCCAGCATACCCGTCATGCCATCATTCACTATCCGTTCCTGCATTGTCTGTAGCATCTGCATCCTTCGGACGAGTGTATGAGTATCTTCATCCACCAGCATTTCACCCATCTG
>DTYX01001092.1 GCA_012961655.1 Candidatus Poribacteria bacterium | reverse complement strand
TATATCATCTGGTGTCTACCGTCGCAGGGAAATTACCCGAGGATATGGATAGAATAGATCTTTTGAAAGCGACATTTCCCGGCGGTTCGATCACCGGCGCGCCAAAGATTCGATCGATGGAAATTATCGATGAACTTGAGCCAACCAAGCGCAGCGTATACACAGGCGCGATTGGCTATCTAAGTTTTACGGGAAATATGGATTTGAACATCGTCATCCGCAGTTTTATTGTAAACAGAGGCAAAGCGTATTTTCAAGTCGGCGGAGGAATCGTGGCGGATTCCGACCCCGAATCGGAATATCAAGAGACATTGGACAAAGCTAAAGCATTATTTGACGCTTTAGGAAAAATAGGAGTAATTACGGAGGTTAAAATATGAAAAACATCAAAAAGGCGCCGTCGGCTTACGGTGTTACATCCACGCAACTGTTGATAGCCCTTGCCGTTATCATCATTATCGCTGCCGTCATAGTTGCGCCAAGAATTCTGAAACAGTCATCGAAGGCTCTGCATGCCCAGGCTTCTGATGATATAGAAGCCATCGGAGTTGCGTTGGATAGGTACGCGAAAGATAATGGCGATTACCCCTCAACTGAACAAGGGCTTATAGCATTATGGGAAAAACCTGAGTTACCACCGCATCCCCCCAACTGGCTGGGACCATACATAAACGTTCCGATTACTCATGACCCATGGGGAAATGAATACGTCTACATCCGACCGGGGATGCATAATAGATACGGATATGACCTCATCTCCTTCGGTAGTGACAAGCGTGAGGGAGGCAGAGGGGATGCTGAAGATGTAACAAATTTTGTGCGAGCCGAAGATTGATAATATAAGTATAGGGCCGCAGATTTTCAGCGGCTATTCCTTTGCACCAGCGCATAGATTTTACGCAACATCGGTTCGGAAAGCGTCCAGATGCGTTTTCTGAACGAGGAATGGACTTTGGCGTGAACGCTAAAATTATATTGTTTTGCCCGCCATTCCTCTTTGAATGCGATTAAGCCTCTGTTTTCAGGCGGTGATGCGCCGAAGTCCACCCATTCGTATCTTTGCTCGCAAGCCCAACGGATGATATGATGAAAGATAGCGTTATTGGGACGATATTCTAAAAATTCACGCCTGGATGCGCCGCACCAGAGAGTAACTGTACGATTGAAAAATAGATATAATAATCCGGCGATGATGTTACCTTGCCGTTCCGCAACAGCTAATTTCGCTATTGGACTGAGTTGTAGAGTTCTCAGCAAAGAGAAGGGTTTGGGCGTGCCTCCCAAACGTTTCATCGAGGCGAGGTAAATTTTATAGAACTCCGTTAAATCTTTCTCTGAATCTGAATCGCGGACAATCACACCCATTTTTTCCGCCTTCCGCACGGCGCCTCGAACTCTTTTGTTATAGGCTTTCCAAATGACTTCGTAGTCTTGATCGATTTTCAACAGATGTGTGAAAAGTCCCTCGCTTTTTTCATAACCGGAGCGGCTCAATGCAGTCTCGATTTCCTCTGGATGATGCGGCGAAAGGGTTATCACAGTTTCACATACGCCTTGTTTATCTATGAACTCTCTTAATTGCGTATCTATTGATTCAATCATCGCGGTAAAATCTACCGTTACATCTCCGACAATCAACGGCCCGCCAAAAAGATTCCACGGCATCGAAAGTAGCATTTTTGCAGATGGAATCGGTTGAAACACCATGCACGGGAAAGCTCCGACCAGGCTATTTTCAAATTCAATGAGAAACGCTTTGGACTTCAGTTGCTTAAAGGATTTTTCCAGCGCCGTAATCCACTGCGCGGAGTGAAACGCGCTGCTGTAAGGACAGTGTGAAACAACTTCATCCCACTGAGCAAATTCGAATGCGCTAATGTTCTTTAGATTATACATTTATCCAAAATTTCCGTTAAATTTAGAAAGAGTATAGCCTATCAAATGCTAAATGATAATTCATACATCATTTTGTTAAAATTCACCTCAGAAAAATGCGGAACTATAGTAAGGATTATCTTACAAAAACTTAAGAGTTTTGTCAACCTTTTCCTATTGCAGAATTTTCAGAGATTCTC
>DTYX01001091.1 GCA_012961655.1 Candidatus Poribacteria bacterium | reverse complement strand
TTGCGCCCGGTTTTGCCCGTTTGACCCAACTGTAGCCTTTGAGTGTGGGCATCGCCCGCCATCGAGCATCGTTCTTCGAGGCGTCGGCGTCGAGGCGCAACATCGGCTCGCTTTTGCCTTCAGGGGTAAGTTTGAACTCAAATTCCGAATTCCGAAACGTTCCCCCTTTGAAAAGGGGGTTAGGTGGATTTCCGAATTCCGAATTCCGTTCGAGTTCCACAGGCAACATATTCGCTATCGGCGTGTTGATATAAGTCCCGCTGCCGAGGGAACGACTTCCGCCTAACATCAGAAAACCGCCGCCGCGAGTTTTGACGAAATCCGCGGTGTATTCGAGTTGCTGAAGACTAAATTTTGCGGCGTCTACGTTCCCCCAAATGATGCCGTCGTAGCTGAATAGCTCCTCTTCGCTTTCAGGATACAGCTCAAATTTTCCTTCACCGCTCATCCTTCCCAATCCCCAAATAGTGTTCGGCGCAGTCATCACTCTGGCGGTCAATTGCACGTTCGGGTCATTTTCTAAAGAGCGCCGGATAAATTTAAACTCCCAACGGGGGTTGCCCTCGACATAAAGAATTTTTGTCTTTTGGCTGGCGGAGATTTTGATTAAAAACTTTTTTTCGTTGTTTTGCCGAATGATTTCATCCGGTTCAGGATGTACTTTAACGGTGTATTTATGCGTGCCTGGTGTTCGGGGAATAAACTTCATCGATATACGTTGACTCTGGTGTTTTTTATCCAGATTGACGACCTGATTTTTCAATTCCCTGCCTTCCTGATTCAAGGTGACGATAACCTTACGGCTGGAATAACCTGAACGGCGGACTGTAATCCATATCTCGATGGGATAGTTCTCCTCGACCTTTTGCGGCGCATCAACTCTCACCAATTCTAAATCGTTGACGCCTTCCGTCGAACCGATGCCGACAGCATGCACCGGCACTTTGCGTTGGCGCAAGCGATAGCCGACTTTGGCGATATCCTTCCCGCTTTTGTCCGCGCCATCGCTTATCAGTACCGCTCCCGACAACGGAACGCCTTTCAAATCCTCAAGAGCCTCGCTAAGGGACTTAGGAATATCCGTGTAATCACCGTCAGCGTTCAACGCATCTGTCACGCTGATGCGTTGAGAACCGGAAGAGAAAGCAAACAACCGCGTCTTAAATCTCTGCTTTAGTTGGTTAATAAGCCCTTGTTGAGGGCTAAACAGCAATTCACGAACAACCTCAATACGAGTCTTGTTCTCCGAGCAATCCGCAATTTGCATGCTTTTTGAATCATCCATGAGGACAAGCAGATAGGAATCCTCAGGATTAATCTGTGGAATTGTTATGAAAGGTTTTAATAAAGAGAAGACGATAATCATCAGTGTTATAGCTCGAAATGCTATCAGTAGTCCGCGGAACAACCGATTGGTGCGAGAAATAGCGCCGCGATACGCCAGAATTGTAACTGCAAGTAAAGCTAAAAAAATGAGAAAAATAATTAAGCCGGGCAGTCCTACGCCGAAAAAGAATTCGCTTTTTTGAAAAACATTGATGGGGTATTTTAACAGTTCTTCCATCTTTTTAAATCCCTATAACGTCGCGCTCTTCATCCCTGTTTAAACTCCGAGTATTGCGCCGTTAAATTTGTTGTGATAAACCTGCTCAGTCGTGGTGTGGTAGTAGCACCCATCTATAACAAGAAGAATGATTGTACTCCGCGGGTAACAGTGCACTACAAATGAACCGTTACAAAGTAACCGTCATTTTAATCTAATTCAGACTTCGGGAGTTTCTGAAAACTTCCGAAGTCTAAGTTACATTTGTCTTCTAACCTAAGGTCGGCTCTACTATTTTCCCTATAAAAAGTATCGTGCCGGAATTATTTTCCCGAATCGCAAAGATAAACGGTCTATCGATTCGCATTAAGAGCTTAAAGGGAACTGCTGTTGTAAGAGTCATTTCTACAGAAGTAACTGCAGCAGCTTCAGTGCCTTCTTCATTTACTTCTACAAAGGTTTTATGTTTTACTTTGCTGATATATAAATTCGCCCCAACTTTCTCTTCCTCATACATTTTGGTAAAATCAGCCTCCGATGAGTTAAAAGCAATTTCCATCCCAAGCCCTTTCAGCACGTCATTTAACTCTATCTCGTAGTTGAGGGTGAATTTGGGGAGCTGTAATGTCACTTCCATTTTGCGGAAACTACTCATCCATAGATTCCAATTCTCCTGATTGAGTTCTCCAATCAGATAATCGACATCCTTTTCAGCTCGCGGGAGAAAGATGGTCATCCTGAAATCACCATTGCCGTAAGGTAAATCGATGGCTTGAAACTCGTCATTCTCGAAATATTGAAATTCATTCTCTTGTGACATCATTCTGCACGGCTTTTTAGAACCATCGGGCAATGTAAACTTGTCATCTTTCGTCTGACTTTCATCGAACTCGTAAGTCCAGATGCCCTTAAAATAGATGGCGTTAATGAGAAACATCATGGTCAATGGATTAATAGGGGCATCCACGATTTTCTCGATTTTACCGTCGGTTTTCTGATTAACCCATTCATTGATTATATTTGATGCGTTTGGAGCGCTAAAATTCAATCCACTCACTTCGGCGTCAAAGTAGGTTTTATTTATCTCGATAAACTCATCCTCAACTGGGAACATTTCACGATACCAGATTGAATTGGCAATCTGAAATCTTACTTTTTCGTCGAGATTGGTTAATAATTCTATTAAGTTCTTGTAGGACTCATTTATCTCTTGAAGCGTCAAGCCAGATAGTTCAAGAGTTTTTTGCATTGCCTCTTGGGTGCTGCCATCAGCGCCGTTGTAAGTCATTCCCAGCGCCATGGCGACGCTTAGCGGAGAGATAAAGATATTTTTATTCTTCTCCTCCCCGCTAATCTCTTCAAATAGCTTAAAGCCGAATCTGTTATCTGACTCAACCAGATTTTTTTCAGCCAAAGTTAATTGGCTAATATCTCTAGGCAAAATTGGATTGTTGACACACTGCGTGAACAAAAAGCAGGTACAAACCATGAGGGTAAGGTCCGGTATTTTAGACATAATTGCCTCCTTGCGAGATAGAATCGAATGATAAGATTCGCCGCCGTTGTTCTTTTACACTAAACTTAAGCACCTCCCAAGATTATGGCTATATTATACTTCAAGTAACCACAAAAGTCAAGAGCAAGGAGTTTTTTACCTTGATTTTCATCTTCTATTCTGTTACAATGACGTTCAGGTAATATTTGAGGTATTATCTACCCTACAAAACTCGCTCGATTCACCAATCACCAATCACTAACGTCGGGGGAGGACAAAATAAAGCTGTTTCAAGGTTCACGAAAGTTTATTCTTGAATTTTACCTGTCTGCGTACAACGGCGGTTCACGAAGTAACCGCTGAACGAAGTGAACACAGACAGGCTTGCTTTTTACGATTTTGCGTTTGACAGTACCATCTTTGATAAGAGGGTAATATGCGATGGAAATCCATATCAGCAACTTGTTAATATTTATCTTCGCGACCATGACTTGTATTAATGCTTATGCACAATGGGATAGAGAACGAACGAGATACTGGTTGCTGATTGCCATTACCTTTTCCATCTATGGGGTAAATCAGTTCCTCTTGAGCGCCAATCCGCCTTCGAACTGGAATCATTTTGCCAATGTTATCGTTACTATGTTTTTATGTTATGCTCTGGTCATTGAAATAACCTCCTCCAACTTTACAGGAGTCTTCTTGAAGTACATTATTATTGTCGCTTTACTCGTATTTTCCCTCTTGCAATTTCTGTTAAATTTTTTCCCAGGGAAATTTGATGACCGCATCAATCGGTTTCTACAATTGCTTCTGCCGCTCTGGACTTTACTGATGTATGGAATTTTGACGGTGGATTGGTATAAGAGTAGAGATAGGTATCTCTATCAACTGGTCATGGGGGCGTCAGCAGCACTTGCACTTTCACTTATATTTTCTTCCCTTGCCATCATTCAGCTATCAAACTTTTTCGGCCTGACCTCTTGCCTTGCCTTCTATTTTTACACTCACTATTCTATCCGGCATTATTGGCGAGGAATTGCACGTCAGAATATAGAACTACATAGAGGATGCAATATCGGCATGCGTATTCAAGAGAGAATCGGCAGTACATCTAAAACAGCTTTGGATTTGCAAAACGTGCTCCAGACGATAACGGATTCAGCTTTATTGTCCGTATCCGCGTCTGCTGGCGCCATCTTTTTGTTACAGGAAGATGGAATACTAAGGGCGCAATGTGTCAAGGGCATATTCCCACCATTTGAAAAAGTTACGGAAGATATCGCTAAAAACCCCAGGCTTTTAGTAGACAGCCTAAAATCCCAAAAAATTGTTATAGGAGGAGGAATTATCGGTGAAGCGGCTACCGCTTCGCGGGCAATCCTTATACAAGATGCTTTAAGCGACGATAGAATCTATCAAGCTGTTCCAGAGACCGCCCCCATCAAGACACTCATCGCTGCGCCGATTCGCATCGCCAGTGAATTATTGGGGGTGATAGCAGTTATCAACAAAGAGGATGACACCAAGACATTCTCACAAAATGACCAGAACTTGATGTATAATATCGCTAGACAAGCTGCTGTTGCCATCAAAACAGCGCAGTTCCATAAGGATATAGTCGCGGAACGGATTATTGCACAGGAGATGAAACAGGCGCAACAGATTCAAAGTAATATACTTTCACACGAATGCCCCAGGATGGAATCCATAGAAGTAGCAGCCGAAATCCGGTCAGCGCGCATGGTTGGCGGAGACTACTACCATTTTTTCCCTTACGATGACGAAAGAATGGGGATTGCGATTGGCGATGTCTCCGGCAAAGGATTCCCCGCCGCGCTGGTCGCAATGACATTACATACGCTCTTACACGAACAAGCGGTAGATGGCGTATCCAGCAATACAGTCATATCTAATCTGAATAACGCTATGCTGAATATGCTACACGCCAATGAAATGATTGTCACGCTGATTTATGGAGTTTGGGATGGAATGACTAGAAGGTTCACCTTTTCCAACGCCGGTCATCCCAGACCATTCATCGTCCATGCGAAGACAGGAGCATGCGAAACGGTTGAGGAAAGCGATATTGCGATTGGAATTTGGCAAGATATTTCGGCAACGGAAACATCTATCTGCCTGGCGCGCAATGACATCATCCTGATGTTTACGGATGGAGTAGAAGAAGCAGTCGATGTCAATTTTGAGATGTTCGGTATAGAGCGGATTAAACGATTTCTCGTTGAGAATTCTCATCTATCAGCAGAAGAATTATCCGCAAAACTACTAAGTGAATTAGAGCAATTTACCGAAGGAGCCAACATACATGATGATTACACTTTTATCGTTTTGAAAGTACGTTGAAAATGATGGAGTAGCAGAGCTTGCTCTGCGTATGAAAAAAGTTTGAAGGACACGAGTTTTTCACTTAGAGTTAGTAAAAAGTGTGGGGGGTAAGCATATTGTCCCGAAAATCAGGAGGGGCAAGAGGGCAATTACTACCTTGCCATTTTTCCCTTCTTCAACCTGAGTGAAATCACAGAATTCTTGAAGGTATAAAGGAGAAGAACAATGCCAGAAAAAGTTGGAGTAGGAATTATCGGTTGCGGAGGTATGGGAAGACACCATGCTAGAAATTTGGCGAATATCCCAGAGGTCGGCGTGCGCGCTTATGCCGATATCCGTCTTGAGGCGGCGGAAGCGATTAAAAGCGAATTCGGGGGAGATTTTTGCACGGCAGAAGCGCATGAACTTTTAGCCGATGATAGAATTGATGTGGCGCTGATTTGCACCCATCACCACTTGCATAAGCTTTATGCCGTGGAAGCGGCTCAGGCGGGGAAACACATTTTCGTCGAGAAACCGTTGGCTCTGACAATCGAAGAGTGTCAGGAAATCGAACGAGCGGTGGAAGCCGCCGATGTTAAATTGATGGTCGGTTTTCAGGCGCGATTTTCACCCTTCATAAATAAATTGAAAGAGGTAATTCCCCACCCATTAGTCACTTTCGGACAACTGGTTGACCCTAAATGGGGCGACCAGAGTTGGGCAAATGACCCAATCGAAGGCGGGGGAAATGTGTTGTCGCAAGGCTGCCATCTGTTCGATATGATGTACTGGTTCAACGAATCTGAGCCTGTTACCATCCACGCCGAGGGCGGCAATTTTACCCATCCGAACATCCCAGAGATTACGGACAGCGTCGTGGCGACCATTCAATACGCCAACGGAGCCGTCGGCAGCGTCGTAGTCGGAGATTTTGGCGCGCCGGCGCTGACTGGAAAGTCGTTCTATGAGCTATTCGGCGGCGATAAAACGGGAACGCTTTACGGGTACTATTCCGAGCCGGCGATAAAATTTTGGGGCGCCGACATCGAAGAATTCACAATGACAGACCTACCCGAAGCCGAACGCAATAGCAGCGCCGCCCATGGGTACGTCGGCGAAATGCGGGCGTTAATCGATTGGGTCGCTGAGGACATCGACCCAGTCATGGCGGCAAAAGCCAAAGACGGTACAAGGGCGACAATGCTCGGCGTCAAAGCAATTGAGTCGATTAAAACAGGAGCGCCACAAAGAATTTCTTAAAACGCACATTACGCTATTTTGACTTTTTGTCTTTTAAGATAAGACACCCGCAGTGAAAAGGATGAAAAATCAGGAGCAAATAATGCAGATACGAACTCTTACTTCAAAGGATATTCCGCAGGCGGTAAAGGGATGGAACAACTGCTTCATCTATGACCAGGTTACTGAACAACGATTTCGGCACATCGTCCTTGACGACCCAAACTATGAGGCGGATGGCAATCTGGTCGCGACCGATGGCGATGAAGTTATCGGGTTTGTCAGCGCCATCGCGCGTGAGGGAGTCGCAGGGCGCGACGGACGCGGGCGCCCCGAAGAGATAGATTACGGTTACATCAAAGGGCTGTATCTTCTTGAAGGACGAGATATGCAGATTAAACGACAGTTGCTAAAACGAGCGTTTGATTATCTGTGCTCGAAAGGTAAGCGGATTGTTCGAGTATTGCTGTACACGGGACACTATTTTTTCCCAGGCATCGATACCCGCTATGAAACCGAGCTCTCTTTTTACGAATCCCAAGGTTTTCAAAAAATTACGACAGTTGACGATGTCGCGGCGGACTTGAGGGACTTCCAGCCGACGGAATATCAACAAGACGCACAACGTCGTATGCAAAAGATTGGCGTCAAAGTCGTTGATTATCAGCCATCCATGCTGACGGCGATGCGCGATTTTGTCGAAAAAATTCAGATTCCTCATTGGTTTCCCGAAGGTTGGGAAGAGGGATTTGGCGAAAGCGGCCACACGTTGGTCGCTCTCAAGGAAAACGATGTTGTCGGCTGGGCAAACTATTGGCCGCATCCTGAATCCGGCAGTTTTGGTCCTATCGCAGTCCTGCCGGAATTTCGCGAACACGGCATCGGCACTTGCTTATTGATGGAATCGATGCTCAGAATGCAACGCCTCAGCACGCCGAAAGTTGTTGCGGGTTGGGCAGCGACGGAATTTTACCTGAAAAGCGGTTGGTATATCTGTCGGCAATATATCGTATTTCAAAAAGAGCTGAATTCAAATGCAAAACCATAATTTAACTTACCGAATTGACATGCGAGAAAACACCGATGTGATTGTCATCGGCTCCGGCATTGCTGGCGTTTGCGCCGCTATTGCCGCTGCGCGGCTCGGTTGCGATGTCATCTTGTTGGAAAACGACGCGGTTTTAGGGGGTAATTCGAGCCCGAATCTAGGCATACATATCTCCGACGCGCACAGCTTTCATCCTTACGCCTCGGAAACGGGCATCGTCGGCGAATTGGAGGAAGAGGGAGCGTATCGCCATACCAAGATTATCACGCACGGACATCACTACAATATTGCCCGCCAGTGGGATGCATTACTGTACAATATGATGCGCGACGCCGGCGTTAAAGTGCGTCGGCGGCATCACGCCAAATTTCCACTGATGGACGACAACCGCATTAAAAGCGTGCTGGTCGAAGATTTGGCGACATACAAGACAAAATTGATTGACGTTAATCTCTGCGTCATCGAGGATGACCATGAGATTTATGAAGAATTATTAAAGCACCTGTATAGCGCGTGGAATCATATCAAAAACGAGGCGCATCCGAAAGAATCTGAGAACTGGAAGTTGGTGTGGGTC
>DTYX01001090.1 GCA_012961655.1 Candidatus Poribacteria bacterium | reverse complement strand
GGCAACCAAAAAGGGAAACGCGGAGATTCGCCTTGCGAAGCGGAACGACTTAGTTTTTGTAGTCCAAAGATTTTTTGAATAAAAAACGCACAGAGCAAAATTGCCAGCAGCGGTTCTGTCGGTATTCTCATCTCTGTGCGCGGCGGCATAATGTACCGATAGGAGAATGGCAGGCAAAAAATCAACACATAAAATGTGTATTCGATATTTACCAGAGCAGCGATCGTTAATGCGCCAAAAAGTAGCGCAAGTAAAATCGGAGAATCGGTAAATTTTGCCAGCGCGGCTCCAAGGATAACCTCAAATCCCAATAGGATGGCCAATCCAATAAATCGTTTGACCTGTTGGGACGATTGTATTTTTAATATGGTATCTGATAGTTTCACGTTTTTTAACCTGTATCCCGCTGTTTTCAAATAAAGTCAGCACTCCGCGAGGCAGCGCGTACCATTCCATAAAAATATTTTGCAGTAAAAGCAAGCCAGCGGCATGCTTTACTTTGTAGCATAAGCATCCTGTTTGCGCATAAATTCCTCGCGGGTTATCTCCAGGTCTACCTATACCACATTGAGCCAAATACTTCAAGTCTACTATTTCTGTTAGACAATGCCTAGCTTTCTTTTGTGAAAAATGAAAATGCCATTATCTAATAATTTACCGCAATCTTCTTTTGATATCAACACAAAAATCTAAAGCTAATGCGATATTTTCCGAAGAAATTTGTTGACAAAGAAAATCTTTGTGATATATTAAAATTTATTTGTCAAATAGCTATACTTGGAGGAAATAACATGACTTTAGTCGATATTCGTACTGGTATGTGGTGTGGTGATAATGTTTTGACATTAAGTTTTCCAGATAACTGGAATGTTTCAATATATAAATCCATGGATGCTGAAGCGCTGGATGAAACGGGGATAGAACGCGCTTTGTCCGAACCTATCGGCGTTAAGCAGATTGAAGGATTAGCGCGCGGCAAGCAAAGCGCTGTCATCATCGTTGACGATTTGAGCAGACCGACACCGGCTCATCAGGTAATCCCTCATATCCTGCCCAAATTAAAAGCTGCTGGAATCAAGGACGAGTCGATAAGATTTGTGATAGGCGGGGGTTCACATAGACCAATTACCAAAGAGGAGATGGAAAAAAAGGTCGGCTCAGATGTTGTCGCCAACTATGAGGTACACAATCACGACGTATACAGCGGAAATCTCGTAGGCATGGGGAATTTAGAGGACGGTACGCCAATTTATATCAACGATGTCGTGGCGAATTCCGAATTAAAGATCGGAGTTGCTGGGATGGTCCCACACGGTGGCGGCGGCATTGGCGGCGGCGGCAAATTGGTCGTCCCAGGAATTGCTGGTTATACGACTATTGCATACAATCACGGGCTTTACAAAGGACGAGGGCGCGGCAATGTCGAACGGCAAGGCGATGAGAAAGATATGCGAGACAACGCCGAGGAAGTTGCCCGTCATATCGGATTAGATTTTATGGTGAACATCGTCTTCACCAGCAAACGGGAGATAGGAGGACTATTTGCCGGCGATGTGGTCGAGTCTCATAGACATGGTGGACGGTTTGCACAAAAGGTATATAACACGGTTATTCCGAAGGATGAGATAGAGAAAACAGATATAGTCGTCATCAATTGTTATCCCCAAGATTATGACCCGGTGCAGATGGGAAAGTCGATGTGGCCATCTGGGGTTTTTAAAGACGCTCTGAAAGTCGTCATCAACCCCGCTTCTGACGGCATCCTCTATCATGGGATGGGCAATCGGATGGATTATAAAAGATTTTTGCGGCTGAAAGCGAATGAACCGGAACCGATGAATATCCCAGAGAAAGCCGAAATTAAATCGAAGGATACCT
>DTYX01001089.1 GCA_012961655.1 Candidatus Poribacteria bacterium | reverse complement strand
TCTTCAATTTTTTCTTTTTCAGCCGCTTCCAATTCCACTTCAAGTAACTCGATATTTTCAGGCTCGTTCGTGCCCAATCCCATCTCCGCCGCCTTTTTGAGCAACGGTACGTTCCTCGGCGGCTGGTTATGCTTTGCGCGCTCTTCGTTGAGAATTTCTGTGCCTGTATAATCCGCGGCGACTGGTTCTTTGCTCATGATTAAACCATTGTAAGCGAAATCCGCGACAAACATAGCGGGATTGCTGCCCCAAAAACCAAACAGAGCATCTATGACAACCAGGCGCGTCTTATCTTTGATAGCTTCCTGACTGTTCAGAGTTGCACAGGCTTCTGCAAAATTGGGGTGAAGCGAACTGGGATTATCGACACTGCCATAGTGGTTCTTCAAACTCAGGGTAACCCCATAAGGAGCCATATGTACTTTGAGCACAGGGACGTTAATCAGGTGGTCACACCGGGTAACTATGCTGCTCAGTGCTCTCTTCTGCCCCAGTATATCTACAGAATTATCCCAATCATAACCCCAGTCTTTTTCATGTGTCCCAAAACATCGCGCTCCGACGTCACCTGCATTGTATTGGTATCCGGACGCTATCAGTTCGCCTTTGCTTCTGTCATAAACGATTATATTGTTTTCGGGTACACCAGCCGCCGTCAATCCAGCAGTGATGGTGTTCACAAGCTCAGGATGAGTTGGGATGAGTGCTGATATGACGTTCACTTTGATAGCAATCACATCTTCTTGTTTGAAATCAGGCAGAACACTTGCCCAGGCATCGGCTACAGATGGCTTGCCCGTAAGCCGTTTTATGGACTCGTCCATCATAGCCTGCACGTTGGCAGGGTTGATGGCTTTCACACCGTCGGTGGCTTCAGGATGTCTGGCAACGACAACCCTACTCATATCGGCTAAGGGTCGACCCAATCCTATATTGGAACCGAGCGACTCAGCCAACATAACCCCTCCGATGCCGGTTAACGACCGCTTTAGAAAATCTCGTCTCGTAATAGATTCTGTTTTCACAGCTTTTCCTTCCATATCCAAATCCTCCTATCTATCGAGAGTCATCAAAACCCTTTTGAAAGTAGTTGTACTCAGACAATATTATTTTCATATCTCTCAAAACCTTCATTCCTGCCATTCTGACCGCAAAGCCCATGTTTTTCGCCGTATGACACAGGTAGAATCAGATACCACCGCGCATGAGGTAGTCATCTATCTTGTCATAGGCAACAGGTTTCAGGTTTCTTTCGATATCGAGCAACCCTTCTAGCGCACCTTCACTCAGCAAATTCTCGATGGCTTTGCCGGTAGCCAGCTTACCGTGATGCCACCTCCGGAGCGCCGGATTGTACATCGCAACCAGGCTTTCAATCACGGTCTTGAGCACTGTGAAGCTGTCTTCCACTTTCACTTCTATCTCCACCTCGTGGTGACAGATTGCTTGACCACTGAAATGATAAACTACAGAATCAATCGCCAATTCAGCGAGGACCGATTTGCTTTCTTCACTCGCAGAAACGATGTTCCTGACTTGTCTGTGGGTATTACGGTCTTGCACGATTTCCAATCTTAGATTCATCATAACATCCAGGGGATGAGCGTAATCAAAATCCTGGCGCTGCTGCGGCATTTTGATTTTTCTGCTCATCAGTTCTCTGACCACCCTGGTCAGGGCATCTTGAGACCACGGTTCTTCGATTTCAAGCCGCTCCACACCGCCCCAATCAGTCGGCAAGGAGGGGCCTTTCAGCGTAATCCAGCGCATTGCGCCAATCTCTCTAATCCGCAGCGCTAACCTTCGGGTTTGCAACGAGCGGTCACGCGTGTCAAAGTAAAGGTCATGAATCGTTTCGGTGTCTCTGAAAAGCAGTCGATAGTTTGCAATCGAGGTCAAACTACCGATTTGTCGCACAACTGTCTTCGGTTTCTCTGAGCAGATAATTAAGGTTGACTCAATCTCCCTCGGGGGACGGGAAGTTGATGTTTTGTTCCTCTGGCCTTTCTTTGTCATAACGGAATTTCGATTACACTTCCCTTACAACGACTTTACCAAGATTCATTTCTCCAAGACCGAGTTTGGCAGCGATACGTATGTAATCGACATCTTCGGGTTCAAGCTTTCTTTTGTCCCACCGTGCGAGCGTGACCGCATAGGAGTCAACCGCTACTGGGTCAGTTCCGATGATGACGGTATTCAGCTCTTTCACCTCACCTGGTCCCTCTGGGCCTCTGGTGAGGAGGACGCGTGTTGCATCGAGTATGATGAGTACCGGTTTTACAACGGTGTTCAGTTCCGCTATGGCTTGATGTAGATTGCCTTGATGGAACTTAGCTCTATCCCTTATGAGCCCCATCATGTTCTTCATGCTGAAGCTGACGGTTGTGGCTGAATGCGACTTTGCGACGGGCAGGTTGATGATGAGGTTTGCTTTAAGGGCTAATCTTGCGAGTTTGACCGATTTCAACTCCTCGCCGTTCACCTCGACCGGCTTGTAATCCCTGTTTCCCGTCAAAAGCTTTATGTGGACGCCGTTGGTACCCTTGCATGCCTCAGCGACTCCGGTCCGCTCAAGGCATTTTTCAGGGTCACGAAGCGGATGGTCGGCTATGATGACGCGGCGCGCTCCTGCATCAAGGCAGAGCTTCGCCACGGTGGAGACGAGTTCTGGGTTAGTGGTAGTCGCCCATTGGAGCGGATTTGGGAAGGAGATGTTGGGCTTGAGCAACACCGTATCTTTGGGCTTTACGATGCGGTTCATTCCACCGAACGCCTCAATCGCCGCCTTGACCGTCTCCGATGGGGAATTTCTCCCTGCGACTATCAGTTCACTGGACTTTTCATCAGCCCGAAGAAGTCCTGAAGATGCGGTCACTATGCCGCTTGCTAGCGCTATTTTTGTGGTTTGCTTGATGAATTCTCTGCGGGTAATCCTTTCAATCATGGACGTTTCCTCTCAGTAATTAACGAAAATTTTTTTCCTTTGTCAAAATGTGTCCATCAAAATTCATACGACATGAAAACAGGAAAATTCTCTGTTTCCGCCCGCTCCAGAACTTCCGGCTCAGCTATATAGGTTATCATAATCGGACAAACTTCCCTTTCCAAAACAGGCGCCAGACGCGCTAGCTTCTTTTTGAAATCGGCAATATGTCTCTTAGATAACTGTGACTTACTCTCACCTATTATCACCAGTTCAGAACCATCCCTTAAACCTTTCCCGTAGATATTGACTTCTTCCCTTTTGCCCTGCGCGTTTTCAAGGAAAGTTCTTATCAATCTTCCTTGAACTTCGATTCCGAATCGCTCCTTGAGTAAAGCCGGCAGCGCTTTGAAGGCCCTATCCTCAAGCATAAATCCGATGGAATCGGAAAGCCCGCCGAAATTTTTTTGCACTCGTCCAACTACAATTGTAAGTTTTGCCAACTCTTTTTCTGTTCTCCTTTGAGCTTCAACAAGTTGGTTGAGCCTTTCCTCTGTTTTACTCTGAGCCTCAGCGAGCAGAATCTGAGCATCGGCGAGTTGGTCGAGCCTTTCCTCAGTTCTCATCTGAGCATCGGCGAG
>DTYX01001088.1 GCA_012961655.1 Candidatus Poribacteria bacterium | reverse complement strand
GGCGACGCTGTTCGCCCGATTGATATTGAAGCAGGCTTATAAGCAGAGAGCTAATTCCAGTATCGAGAACGCCCTGCAAAGGATTCCTGATATCCCGCTGAATTTATGGCTCATCAAGCATGCTTACGCCTGTTGTGGAGAAATTCCCTTCTCCGAACTGTTGTCTCCAAGGAGCATGATTTATCTCATCAAACTAATGCAGTTTTTGACCCCTATCCTACCGCGTTGGTTATCTTCACGTCTCAAGCCGCCTACTCACATAGCTCCACCCGTTGATCTCTTTTTCTCTTCAACGTTCAAAAATCTGTTTATCGCCGAGCAACATACGCTTGTGCCGCTTCTCCTGGTCGTCGAACTGAATACTGCCGAACGTCCCAATAGAATCGAAACACTGTTGACGTGGCTGAAGGAACATAGGCTTGCTGATGGCAGTTGGTTTTGTGTAAACTATATCACATCCCTTTCTGTGCTTGCGTTAATCGAAGCGCGGAAGCGTGGATATAACGATGCCGAGATTGAATTTATGATTGCAGAGGGATTGCAATGGCTCAATAGAACTCGCAACCCCGACGGCGGATGTCGCGAAGCTATCAATTTGTATATTTGGGATACTGCATTGAGCGTCATTAGTCTAATCGAAAGCGGCATATCAGGCGGTGACACTACCATCCAAAAGGCTTGCAGATGGCTTATTGAACATCAGAATCCAGACGGTGGATGGGCGTTTTCAGGATTACAAAAAAGACAGAAAGACGAGAAAATGGGAAAACGAGAAAACGGGGGAAGATTGGGAGATTTGGCAGAATCACTAGTCACCAATCACCAGTTTATTAGTAATTCCGAATTCACTAATCTACCCAGCGATGCCGATGACACTGCGCTTTCTACGCTCGCCTTGCTAAAATCCGGTTTTTCGCGCGCTCATCCGACGGTTGCAAAAGGGTTGAGTTGGCTGCAAAAACATCAAGGCGCAGACGGAAGTTGGAGCACATATTTACCCGGTTCAGGAGATGTCGGATGTGTGAGCGTTACAGCGCATGCCATAGAAGCTCTAATTACAGCGGCAGAAATGGAAGCAGAGATTCAGAGGGCTATTTTGTGGTTGCGGAAGAACATTAACAAAGACGGCTATTGGAGTGACCTATGGCTGGCGAAAAACACTTACGGGACAGCATGCGCCCTGGCGGCTCTAATTAAAGCTGGACAGGGCGATTGCATCGAAGTGGAACGCGGAATAAAGTGGCTTCTACAAGCACAGAACCCGGATGGCGGTTGGGGTGAGGATATGCTTGGAAATCCGATTGCCAGCACGGTAGAACAAACGGCGTGGAGCACTTACGCGTTATCGCTGGTGAATCCTGAGTTTGCCAGGACCGGGGTTGAGTTTTTGCTGGATACGCAGAAAAACTCTGGTGATTGGGATTCTAGTTGCGTCGGCATCTATTGGGAAGTGATAGGTGGTTACATAGACTCGATTTATTCACTGGTGTTTCCGCTACTCGCCTTGACGGCAAATAGAAAGACATAATCGATTATGGCTTAAAAGCTTCGGCAAGAATTACAAAAATCCAGTCAATACGGGGATTTTTGCCCCTATCTTCGTGGATTTTACCTACACTTCATTTGAGAAGGAGACTTGTGACTCAAAATAGAGGGATGAGCGGAAGATTATCAATACTGGATAATAAGGCTGAAAAAGTGGTTGACGATGACCCTAATTTTGGGTACAATAAAGTCCATTTTAAAGTTGATTTTGTAGGTGGCATAGAATTTGCTTAATGCTTTTTTTCTTTTGGAGGTTTTTTTCATGGCTGGTTATTCGTATTTCAATTATGACCAGATGACTATTTTTGAAGTGGAAGTGGCGGTTTACGAAGTAAACTGCTGAGCGAAGCGAGCATAGTGACGAATTGGAATTACTCACGAAAGCAGCAGACGAGTATGATTGGGAGGCAATAAAAGCAGAAGTTGAGCCTCTCTTTAGGGAAGCAGCTATAGATTTTCGGAATAGAAAGCGTTCCTCCGTGTGTCCTCGCAAAAATGAGTCAGAGGTTTCTTTGCAGGAGACATTTCCATTTTTGGATGAGATTGAAGAAATCGAGGTAACCTCAAGAAATAAAAATCCAAATGCATTCCCGATGGGGGTGAATGAAGAGAGCTTTTTGATTGAAAAAGAAAAGAAATTGTTGAAGCTTCGTGAATACTGGGACTTTAT
>DTYX01001087.1 GCA_012961655.1 Candidatus Poribacteria bacterium | reverse complement strand
GCTACGGATAAATGCCGCTATCACCTTTGAGAATTTGTAAAATCGATACTTTTTGCTTGACTTACGGTAAATGATATACTACACTATAAAAGAGATATGAGAAATTCTGAAAAGAGATTTCAATATGAAACACCGTAGGTCGATTTTCATAAATCGACAGCGATATGTCGAAATCTGAATTTCGACCTACATATTATAACCTACATATTATACAGGAGATAATAATTGAATAAACAGATTCAAACTAACCTTCCCATTTCGCTATTTTCAATTCTATTTTTCATTATCATTGGGTTTCCCATCTTCGCGGTGGAAGAGCCTGTTGAATTGAAATATAAATTACAAGCGGGAGATGTCTTGACTTACAAGACCAAAATGGAGATAATCTCGAAAGTATCCACAGGGACTGGTATCCAAGAGGGATATACAAAGCAAGAGATAAAGACAACTGTTACCGTAACTCAAATCACTGATGATGGAATGATAACAGGAGCAGTTATAGCTAACGTCCAGATTAAAAAATCGCTGATGGGTGGCAAAAATATGACCAAATCAGTGAACGAACTTATGAAGCAATCTGGGATGCAATATCAGTTGGAAATTTTGAAAATGCGCCCCAACGGACGTGACTTATCAACTTTAATCCAGAATCCTGAACATCACCTTTCCGGGTGGATAGTCTTACCTGAAGAACCTATCAGAACCAGGGACAGTTGGATACAGGAGTTGTCCTTAGCCACTCCACCAGGATTGGAACCAAAATTAGACGCGTTGACGGCGGCATTGATAGGCTTTGAACGTGTTGGAAGATACAATTCCGCCAAAATTGAACTAACTACCCCGGAACAAGAGACCGATGTTTCAGATAGAAACGAGGGTAAAATCACTGTGTTCTTCGCTTTAAGCGAGGGGTTTCCCGTCAGAGTCGAAGGGATAGTAAAAAGTAAATTAGAATCAGAAATGGAACTTGAAGTTCGTTGGAACACAAAGTTGACTAAAGTAAGTAAAATGAAACCTCAAAAGTTGAATCAAGCTCGTTCCGAACTGTTAATTCTTGAAAATACTCTTGAACAAGCAGGTTCGCTAAATAAGTCAGATGAGGAGATAAAGGCGGCGCTTGAAAAATTTGTGTCAGACTATCCCAAAAGCGTTTGGCGTAAAGGGGTAGATGGACTTATCGCGCGTTTCAGCAAGAAAGAGCAAGATTTGACTACACTTGGTGAACGACCTGAAGATATTTCAGGTAATGTCGATGAATATCTGTCTTCTTTAGGAATAGCGAAATCTGATGGTCAGATTGCCGATGATTTCACTCTAGAAACAATCGAAGGTAAACTAATCAGCCTGAGCGATTATCGGGGTAAAATTGTCTTCTTAAATTTTTGGGCGACGTGGTGCCCTCCGTGCCGAAGGGAGATGCCTTCGATGGAGAAGCTATATCAAAAGTTTAAGGATAAGGATTTTATCATGTTGGCTGTTTCCCTTAGGGAAAACTCGGAAAAAGTATCAAAATTTATGAGGGACAATAAATTAAGTTTCCCTGCTCTTTTAGATTCCAAAGGAAAAGTCGGTAGCCAATACGGAATCTCTAGCATCCCGACTACTTTTTTCATCGATAAACACGGAATGATGATAGGTCGTGCTATTGGCGGGCGAGATTGGGCAAGCGAAGAGACCGATAAATTAATCGAAGCCCTCCTCGCGACAAAATGGTTATAGAAAGGTAAAATTTATGCCACAAACAGAGAATGTGTCTCTTATCATCGCTTTCTTAGCGGGATTAGGCTATTTTTTATCACCTTGCGTGTTGCCGTTGGTGCCTTCCTACATCTCCTACGTAACAGGAATATCCATTGAAAATTTAAGAGAGCATGGCGGGCGGAAAAAGGTCCAATGGGCGGGCATGATTCATTCTCTGTTGTTCATTCTCGGGTTTTCAATTGTTTTTATCACTCTAGGAGCTTCAGCGAGCTTCGCGGGGCAAATATTAGCGCGCCATCTGGATATTGTCAGAATAGTGGGCGGGGTTTTGATAATCTTAATCGGTTTATTTATAATTGGTCTGCTAAAAATTACCTTTTTGATGAGGGATAGACGATGGTTTATGAGACGTAAACCGACCGATTATCTCGGCTCCGTCTTGGTCGGAATATCCTTTTCAGCGGGATGGACAGCTTGTAGTACACCAGTATTATCGGCAATTCTGATTTACACCAGTATGGGAAAAACGATTGGTACAGGGATAATACTGCTGGCTTTTTTTTCCCTCGGTTTAGCCACTCCCTTTTTTCTCACTTCATTAGCGATGAATACATTTTTAAGTCTCTTCGATAAAGTCAAAAAATATCTCAGAGTCATCGAAATTGTGAGTGGGATTTTGCTAATTATCTTCGGGATTTTAATTTTGACCAATTACTTTTCAATCCTTTCTCAAAAACTGGTCGAGTGGACTGGATGGCAGGGGATTTAAACGAATTACGAATTCCGAATTGCGGCAAAGAGTTAAATCTCTCCCGCTTTCACCATCATCTCCAACGGGT
>DTYX01001086.1 GCA_012961655.1 Candidatus Poribacteria bacterium | reverse complement strand
TCTTCAGGGAACATCATGTCCCATTCGGCGACGTAGTCAGTCCAATTTGGGTCGCCAGTGACATAAATTGAGCCGCCGGCATCATGGCGCGCGCTACCAGCAGGAGCGGATGAGGATGACATGACTTGGTTTTTCGGGTCATCCGGGTCTTTTATGACCGTTGCTTTTTGTCCACCGCCTTTATGCGCCATTTCCCATTTGGATGGTTCGCTGCCTAATTTATCCTTCTCGAAATCGTCGTGAAATAGTAATTTGCTTATGGACGTTTGTGAGAAGGTTAAGGTTAAACACCATGCTAAAAGTAATATCAACCAAGTTTTAACTTGCATTTTTTTACCTCCGTCGATAAATAGAAAGCGAGTTTCCAGACTTCCGAAGTCTCAGAGACTTCGGAAATCTATTATTAACGAATTGATTTGCCCCCAAGTCAATTTTTCGTTGGGGTTGACGGCGAATTCTCCGATGGTATATCGGAAACAAACATCATCCTCTACGTTATTAGGTCCACGCCAAATCCGGTGGGCAATGCAATCTGAGTCGTGCAAGATTTGTTTCATTGCCGCAGCGCCGAATCCCCAGATGCCGCCGCCAAATTGTTCGTATTCTTGGGGTTCACCCCACTTACTGTCGTCGAAGTTGACTTTCTCCCACCCATCTTTCGGTCATTTAAGACATGAAAAAGGTCAACGATTAAGCTTAAACAGCATAGATACTGCCTTCTCGGTGGCGGGACGCTCTATCCCCATCCGCGCTTTTTCCAATTCCGCTACTGTATAAATGATTGTGTTTTCAAGGTCCATCGGCACAGCTATCTCTTCGATAAGCTTGTGAATCTTTTTCACATCCCTTTTGCTAATCCCAGTTTGCTCTTCTACTTCCCCGTAAAGTTCATTCAGGTTGGGTTTCGCATCCTCCTTGGGTGGCTCAGGAACAAGCTTCTCTGTTTTTGGCGCGGATGTTTTTGATACTGACGATTCCATTTTTCCTGTATTCTCAGAGGTTTTTGGCTTCTCTGTCTTTTGGGAACGTTGCGTTTGCCTTCGAGAAGGCTTCTCTGTTTTTGGCGCAGATGTTTTTGATGTTGACGATTCCATTTTTCCCGTGTTCTCAAGGGTTTCTGGCTTCTCTATCTTTTTGGGACGCTGCGTTCGCCTTCGAGAAGGCTTCTTTTTGACAAGCTTACCTGCCTCTAATGATTTAATTCCGCAATTCTTACACAGCTTTGCGGATTCACCACTGAGCGTAATGGTCGCAATTTGATTCACAGTCACAATTCGGCTACAAACTTCTCATTCCATCAAATCTTCTATCGCCGCTGATATCTGCTGATGTATCTTCAACAACTTATTCTTATCTTCTTTGGTATGTTGCTCTTTTTCGCAGATAGCGATAATCGCCTCTGAAGCTTTTCTCAGATTCTCAAATGCTGTCATGAAAAATACCTCAATTCATTAGGATACATAGAAACCGAGTCTTTCAGCAAAAACTTGGTTTCTAAACTTACGAAACAGATGTTAAGTTTATTATATCAGATATTAGTCTCATTATCAAGAAAAATGAGAAAAAGATAGTTTACAAAATCCTGCCGGAATGATAATATATTACATCCGAATCAGAATGGAGGGAATATATGAATTACGATACAGTCGTTGTTTTCGGAGCGCACGCTGATGATGAAATTACAATGGCGGGGACAATCGCCAGGATGTCGCAATCAGGGGTTCGAGTTGTTGTCGTTACAATGACGAATGGTTGTGAGGGCTATCCTCGTCCGGAGATGAAAGATGTCATCGTGGAACTCCGTCGGAGGGAAGCGGCGGAATGCGACAAAGTTTTGGGAATCCAGAGGCGTGAGATTTTGGATATCCCCGATATGGGCTTGGTCAACGACAAAGAAACTCTACAACGGTGTATTAAAATTATCCGCGAAGAGCGTCCTGACGCAGTATTCACCCATGGCCCAGTCGATAGACATCGAGACCACTTAAATACCCACGTTATCACAGTCGAGGCGCGTTGGCACGCGGGAGAGCCCGTCGCCGCAGACCTCGGACCGCCATGGTATCCGCCCCATCTGTACTACTACAAAGCGGTTACAGGGGGATTGCCCGCAATTGTCATCGACGTTACGGAAACGGCCGAGAAGCGTGCGGAAGCGCTGGCGACGCAAGTTTCACAACATACACTATTTGGTCGAACGAAGCAGGATTTCGAGGCAGAAGCTGAATCTATCCGCAAAAATCGTCCCAAACGCACAGAACAATTCTGGATAGCGGATGGGGTTCAACTCTCCGATTTCTTGCCCAAAGGAATCTGAAAACTACTTCATAGAAACTGAGTTTTTGAACCGCAGAAAGGAGATAAGCGTTCGCTTTTTTAAAGATGGAAATTGATAAAAATAAGTGTGTCGGCTGTGGTAACTGCATCCCTTGGTGTACGATGGGGGTGATTTCCATCGGCGATGATTCTAAGGCTGATGTGAACCAAGAGGAGTGCGTGGAATGTGAAAATTGCTACAGGTCGCTGAGAGATGGAAATCGGAATCCGAAAATAGTGCGCTTCATCAGGAAAACACTCGGGCTTTTTAACCTGCAATACAACGCGCCAGTTGATGAATGTCCGACGGGCGCGCTGACGCCGGTTGAACTGGAGTGGCCGCGAACCTTGCGCAAAGTATTCAGTGACCCGACAGCGATTCACCCAGCCACGGGCATCGGCGGCCGTGGAACCGAAGAGATTAAGA
>DTYX01001085.1 GCA_012961655.1 Candidatus Poribacteria bacterium | reverse complement strand
TCTCAGCAATAACAGCTTGACGAAGGAGATAGTTTAGTGTCTCTTCGTCTTGAATAGATGCCAAACTATTTTTGATAGCATCATCGACTTCACCAAACCGAACTTCTAAAGCGGAAATAATGTCTTGAATCCTTTCTTTCTTTATAATCTCTTTAACTACCGATGATTCTCTCATGATTTCCTCTATGCGCTCAAAGCGTATATTTTCCTCTCCACTTCCTCCTTCTCAGCAATAACAGCTTGACGAAGGAGATAGTTTAGTGTCTCTTCGTCTTGAATAGATGCCAAACTATTTTTGATAGTATCATCGACTTCACCAAACCGAACCTCTAAAGCAGAAATAATGTCTTGAATACCCTTTTTTCTAATAAATTCTTTAACAACAGATGATTCTCTCATGATTTCCTCCGGAATAAAAGTTTTTACAAAATGAATGTCATGAACCAAACCAGCCAAAACACTCGTGCTAACGAGCAGGTCTTTTCTGTCCTGTTCGTCTGGCACAGCTTCTTCAATTGTTCGGACGCATTTTCCCAGCCATTCGGAGTCGCTGACGCCTTCAGGTTGCATCAACGGCACAAATGGCAACAACCCCAAAATGCGCTTTGCCAACAACTCTTCGCCATCAAATTCACTCATTCAAAATGCTCCTTTTGGTTTTCCGTAGAACGGGCAGCCTTGCCCGTTCAGGTAGAACAAGCAAGGCTGCATGTTCTACTTCCCATGCCGAGCTATTCAACCCTTAAAATCGACACATCATCGCTGCCTGAATTGACGACATAAATCTTATCCCCGCCATCCAACACTGCGGCGCCTATCGGAAATGTGCCTACTGTGATAGGTTTGTCCGTCTCTGTGCGAGTGGCAATATCAATAACGGACAGGCTCCTGTCTTGGTAATTGGTCACGTAAACTACATCTCCGTCATCATATCCGCCGTCAACGGCAAGCCCACTCGGCTGATGCCCCACACGAATCGGCTCGCCGCTGACGTTTTGATTAACGGTATCAATAATCGAAACGGTATCGTCAAAGCTATTCGCCACATAAACAAAGTTGCGTTTCGGAGATGCCGCAACAGCGGTTGGATTTGCTCCGACGGGAATAACCTTGTGAATTGCATGCCTCTGTATGTCGATAACGAATACCGTATTTTGTCGGCTATTGGCAACATAAAGGAAATTATCCTTTCGGGCAATCCCTGAAGGTTCTCCGCCGATGGGAATTTTTTTGACAATCTTCCTCGCCATTGTCTTTAGACACTCTCGTTACATACAGCGTCCTTCCATCCGCAGAGGCAGCTAAAGCAATGGGAGCATCACCGACAGGAATTTGAGCGACCTCTTCGTTTTTCAGCGTATCGAGTACAGAGACGCTGCCGCTCCAAAAGTTCGTAACATAAACCTCATTGCGGGCAGGATTGACGGCGATTCCCCGCGCCCATTTTGGTCCTGCCTTAACAGCTTGGTTGACAGGAATAGTCTTCATCACATTATCGCCCCAAGTGTTAAGCGCCGAAATCACATTGGCTTTACCATTCGTCACATAAGCACGTCCGGTGGAGGGATTAATCGCTATCTGTTCTGGGTTGGCGAACGGTTTATCTCCCTCGAAAACTGTTCTAACGCGGCGAGGGAGGGGTTTCAGATGGATTTCTAAATCATCCTGTATAGGCAACTCCAATTCAAACTGGTTCGGTAGATAACCCTCCTTGGAGGCTTTGAACCGAATACGCCTCCCCTGTGGAAGTCCTTCCAATTGAACTTCGCCGCGTTCATCGGTACGTCCGGTTGGCCCATTTTCGACACGAACCAACCCATCTGCAATGCGTTCTCCATTCCGTGCATTCGCCTGAAGCCATGCTTCAGGCGACGGAGTTATTTTCCATGTCAAAGTGCCGGCGCCACGATTTTTGATTGTCAGCAGCCTACCTGTGACGTTCGGCGCGAACTCTAAGGAGGGCGGAGTGACAACCAATGGTTGCAAGATGAGTTTGAAGGCAACTCGTTCAATTTTATCTTTTTTGACCTTAACCTCCCTGTCTTGTGGAAGATAGCCCGTTGCTCCTACCTTCACTTTATAAATGCCCGGTTCCAAGTCCTCAAATTGAAATTCTCCCGACTCCCCCGTTTCAATTATCTCCGTAATCGGTTCTGTCGTGACAATTGCATTTGGAATCGGTTGATTTGTGACGGCATCTGTGACCGTTCCAGAAATGCCAGTTACCAGAGGCTCTAATATATTTTTACGGTCACATGACACAAAAGTCATCAACACTGCCAGAAAATGAAACACCAATAACTTTCGCATGACGCATCCCTCCATAGAGAATTGGTTAAAAGGAGATACCACCGACTTAATAGACGCACGCGGACAAAATTGATTGGGTACTCGTACTAACGCTGTCCGCGTCTTAAATTAGGTCCGTGGTTAAAACGGCTTGAAATAGCTCGCCATAAATCCGCGATTGTTAATTTGAAATCCAAACCTCCCTGTCTGTTCCGCTTCCCTTTTTGGAAATCCTTCTTTTGATTCGAAGGCATCAATCAAGTTATAGACATGGGTCAGCCCGGCTATCACCCAAGCGGCAAGGCTTATATCAGAGAGTATGTTCGACCACCGGAGATAGAAGTCGCGGTCTTCTTGATATCGAGCATTCTTTGCTTTTGAATAGTAGTCATGACTCCATCTTTTTGCCAAAAAACCGCCTGAAATAAAGAACGTTTCTCCCCCCAAGATTATCAATCCTTTGGACCTTTGTCCCTTATATAATTGCCCCCATCCGGGGATGACAGCAGAACGAAGCCCTGCATGCAGTCCTGCTTCCTGCCTCATAATCGGTGCAAGCGGCATTTCTATTTCTACAACAGCCTCCAATGAGCCGTCTTTGAAATACTCAAATGCGGTTTCCCCAACTTGTCGAGCATATTTTATAATAGTCGGGTTCAAGTCAATCGTATAGATTTGATTGCGAATTTCTTGCTTCGCCAATTTGGTTCCACCTGCAATGACTACACCTCTTAAATATTCCCCCAATTTTTCTTGAGCATTTGCTCTTGCGGCTGCTTCTGCGGAACCCCGTTTTTGGGCGGTAGTTACGTCGTCTTTCCTGTTATGTCCGCGCCCCTGCTCTGATATCTTCCCCTGCGTTAGAATTTCTGCTAACTCTTTTGGGGAAATCTGCCTATACTTCATGTCTTCTTTCTGGGTGTTTGCTGCTGAAATGTCCACACTACCTAAGAAAAATACGATAAGAAAGCAAAGAAGTAATTGCTTCATTTGAACCTCCTCGCAAAATAGGTTGTCTTTGTCCTTTTACTGTTCTGCTTTGTTTCTACTTTGACTTTGGTAAATAGAAATCGGATACAGATTTAGCCTAACTTTCTAAGTTGGCCTAAATCAACGTTCCCCACCGATAACCAAGATAGAATCTTGGTCTACGAGGTAATCTCCCAAAGTCAAGCTACATATCAGCGGAATATAGCATTCCCCAAAAGTTTTTCCTCTGTTTAGAGAATACTATGCAAATTGTACCACCGAATCATTGGACAGACCAATCCTCAATCTCTAATCCTTGAATCGGTCTGAAATCGGCGACATTTGCAGTGACCACCACTCCATTAACGGATAGCGCAATTGCAGCAATCCGCAGTTCATTTGTGCTGATGCGTCGGTATGTTCTCTTGAGTTGAATATAATGATTCGCCGCGATTTGATCAAAAGGCAGGACTCGCACTGTGTGGAAAAAGGCGACGGCTTCCTCCAACTTTGCTTGCATACGCATACGTCATTGCTGACAAATCAGACCTCTGGTTTGCTTTGGCGATTTGTGCGAGCCTTCCACGAAGTTGCTCTTCCATTGTGATGACGGTAACAGCACGTTGATCTAGCGGAAAGGATTGCAACCGACTGACCCATGGCTTTTGTCCTCGCTGGATGTAACTCAGCGCATTGGTATCTAACACTCGCATTCGTGTATCAGGCATCACCTTGCTCCTTATCGACTTGTTTGCGATACTTCGCTATCTCCATTTGGAACTCATCCCAAGTCGCATCATCCTTCCACATCCCAATGAATGGAGCCCATGGATCCATGGATGGCTCAATCTCTACGGGCTGGCACGGAGGCACCGCCCCTACTTCAATCTTTGTGATTTCTACTTTTGAGAGCTTATCAACAATGGCTTGTCGCATGCGTGAAAGCGTATCTTCCCGCGTTTGCCCTTCGACAACACAGTCTGGCAAGGCAGGGACAACAGCTCGATAATGTCCCTTTTTCTTCTCCAGTAAAACAATGTATTCCATTTTGCAACCTCCTTGAAACGTGATGCACGTGATGTGTGAATCATTTATTGCTCCAAAATCGACACATCGCCGCTGCTTGAATTGACGACATAAATCTTATCCCCATCATCCAACACAACGACGCCTATCGGAAATACGCCTACCGTGATAGGTTTGTCCTGTTCTTTTATTCTGAATTTCAACCAAAAGCCTATCTAGTTTCATTTGAAATCTAACATTGTCAAATTAAAGGCTGCTGTCAACACCTCAATTGCAATCGGTCCTGCGACCGTGGCTCCCCAGCCAGCGTTTTCAGCCAGGACACAGACTGCGAACTTCGGATTATCCGCAGGCGCGAAGGCGATGAACCATGAATGTCCTTTTTCTCCCTCTCGCCCCACCTCTGCCGTTCCAGTTTTGCCTGCAACGAGTATACGTTGTCCTTTTATTCGTTTTGAATAACTGGCAATGTATTTTGACTTGGGGGCTGGATTTTTAGCCTTTGTGTTTTTTGTGATATCAGTTTCGGTGTCCTGGCGTTTGTAATTGTTACCCTTTTCTTCCAAAGAAGGGAATAAATAGTAAATCTTTTTGAGCCATTTGCCCGTTCCGTTTTCTACAACTTGCACCATCATGTCTCGCAGTTGATGAGCTACGTTTGATGGCATGGATTCGACTAACTGCTTTGGCTCAAACGTAAGGACGGGTTTGCTTAGAAGCTCTGACGGATTTTGAGAATCGTCATCGTTGGCGTCGAAGTCAGCTCTTTGTCTAATCTCTTTGAGAAGGTATGGCGACATCAGAATGCCGTGATTTGCTACTGCCTGGACAACCATCGCCATTTGCAAGGGCGTCACTCGAACTTCGTATTGCCCTATGGCGCTTTGCGCTAACAATCCTTTTTGGTACGGTTTGATGTCTGGGGCGACTGAGCGGCTTGGTACGACGTAAAAATGAGCGTCAGAAAAAGGCGCCAAATCGAATTGTTGTTCAAAACCGAATTGGTTTGCTATCTCTCGGATGGCATCTTTGCCGAGCCTCACTCCCACTTCGGCAAAGTAGACATTACAAGATTTCACAAGCGCCTGTGTTAAATCAACCTCGCCGTGGCCGTGCTGGCCCGAAATTCCATACCGTCCCCTACCAGTACATTCCAAAGTTTCTTTCGCGTCAAAACTTTTAGTCTGTAATGCCTTCGCTGTAACTACAACTTTGAACGTAGAGCCTGGCGGGTACAGTTCTTCGGTTGCGCGGTTTTTAAACAGTTTGGCATCCTGGTCGCGCTCGGCTTTCACCCAAATTTTTCCGAGCGGCTGGTCTGGGTCAAAAGAAGGTTTGCTAACCAAAGCAAGGATTTCCCCTGTTTTTACGGAGAGCACCACCACCGCGCCTCGATGTTCTCCGAGCGTTTCGTAAGCGGCTTTTTGTAGTTGACTGTCTATCGTCAGCACGACATCATCCCCGCTTCTTTTTTCCCGAGCAGACTGAAAAATTCGGCGATACCACGGAACACTTAGGGGGCTTGAAAGAAACCGGTCGTAGGCGGCTTCCAAGCGAGTATTGCCATAAGCCACGTTGCTGTAACCCAGTACGTTGAAAAGTTCTGCTCCATACGGATACTGGCGTTGGAGGTCACCTTCATCTTTGGTATACGCCAATATTTTTTTATTTCTATCCAAAATCCTCCCGCGCACAAAATCATTTTGTCTCAGTTTTCGAGGATTCCGAATCATTGCCGCATTTTTGCTTAAAACGACTGTAATTTTGTCCTCCACAAGAAAACTTCCCATTTCATCCAGTTTTTTGATTTGTTTGCGAAGTTTGTTGTTTTTGACAAGGGCGTAAAGCTGGGCTTTATCAACTGTGCCAACTTCGCCGTCTTTTTTTACCGCGCCTTTATCTATCAAATATTCAGCAACTTGGGTTAGACGTTCGTCGATGTAAGGACGCGACGTTATCGAAGCGGCATTAAATATCTGAGTGTATAGTAGACGCAAAAGCAGTATGAAAAAGCAGATACTCAAAAAATAGCTAAGATGTTTGATGTTTCGATTCATTGCTCAATACCTGAAGATTTCACCAAACCTACGCTTTTGCTTTGACCAAACGGTGTTTTGGTGGGAATGAAACGTGAACCTGCAAGCGTAAAAGCTTCTGTTCTGCTTATCCGGCTTTCTGGCTTTCCGGTTTTCTCTTTCACCTCGTGGTGAGAAAAAAGGTTACAGCAGCCAAAATGTGAGTTTTCTCAACTACTGATTATTCCTTCTCTTCCCCTGGGAGATTCTCAACATCAACCCAAGCAGTATGAAGTTGATGACGATAGAACTGCCGCCATAGCTGATGAATGGTAGGGTTATTCCAGTCAAGGGGATTGAACCGGTTACGCCGCCTATGATTGTCAGCGTTTGCACGGCAATCAGCGTCGTTATGCCCGTCATTAACAGCTTTTTGTATTGGTCATCGCAGTTCAACGCTATTTTTAAGCCGCGTATCATGATAGCCAGATATGCTATGATTACGCTCGCACCGCCTATAAATCCTAATTCTTCGCAGATTGCTGAGAAATTGAAATCAGACTGCACCACAGGGATGTACTCTGGCATGCCCTTGCCTAAGCCGTTTCCAAACAGTCCACCGCTTGAAATTGCCCACAGGGATTGAGTAAGGCTTTCGCTGGTTGTGAAGGGAGAAAGCCACATATCCACCCTGGTATGAACCATACTGGGCCAATTTAGATAGTAGAAAACCACGCCTGCTGTAATAACGGCGACAAATCCCGTAACTAATAGCCAAAGCGCGGAACTGCCAACGTAAAACATCGCCAGGAATACCGCAAACAACAGGAAAGTCGGACCTAAATCTTTTTGCATAAATACGGGCAGAATTGCTAAAACCCACATTATGCAAAAGGGAGTGATACTTTTCAGCGTTGGCGCTTTGAGCTTCCAGATGCGTCGATACCGCATGAATAGAGCTCTGTCAGTAAAGTAACCGGCAAGGAAAAAAACGATTAGTACCTTTACTATTTCAACGCTTTGGATGGTAAGCGGCCCGAACCCTATCCAGAGTCTCATCCCATTGATTTCTTTGCCGAAAAGCCCTGTGAGGAATATCAAAATTGCGGATAGCAGCACATAAGCGTATTTCCTCTGTCTTAGTTCTAAGAAGACCTCGTCTGTGGAAAATTTGACTGTAAATAGCATAGCAATCAGCCCGATACAAACCCAAATATATTGCCGAATTGCCAGTTTAAAAAAGGATGGATTACCCCGCAGCCTTGCTATATCGGGGCCGAGACGATATAGAATAACCAATCCGATTCCCGTCAGCAAAATGACTAACGGGAAAAGCAGAGGGTCAGACGATGGAATCAACCTCCGTAAAATCAGATGCGCTACGAAGCAGATAGCAAAAAAGAGCATCGTTGCGGTGATTTGAAGGATATAATCCACCGCCGAACCATGAAAAAGAAAATTAGGCTTTGGGCGTTGGTAAAAGGCTAAATAGGTTGCTACGAATAAAAAGAGAATCACCGCAAAGCTTGCAAGCAAACATCTGCGCTCTATGTATTTGTTGTTATTTCCGTTTATAAGTATTTCTGCCATAATTTCTCCCAAGTATTTTGTGGCTACTTTGTTTGTTCTCTGAACAAGTGGGAGTAATAGTAAAATCAACAATAATGGTATAATGCTAAGAAAGGTAATACTTAAACATACTGATAATAATGTAGTGGCAATTAGAGCAAGAAAGAGCCTTTTATATTTAATTTGAGTTTCAACGGTACTTGAGCTATCTTCCGGCATAACCATTACCAAAAATTTTGGTCCAAAAAATCCGCCAATGCGGCATGAAATCGCTAATTTTTGGTTATCACATTCTAAGATATGTGCCTCTAATATCGAATCAAAGTAGTTATATAGATTTGCAAAGATCTTCCTTGGAGGAATTCTCACAAATCTTCTTCTTCCACGTGGAAAGAGATTAGGAACCCACATCACATATCCT
>DTYX01001084.1 GCA_012961655.1 Candidatus Poribacteria bacterium | reverse complement strand
TCCTTTGCTTTTCGAACCTCTTCGTTCCTCACCGACGACTGTTCGCTTCGCTGGGCTTACGGGCGCATTCGCTGGGCTTACGGGCGCCTTCAGGCGTGCAGAGTTTCAGAACGATAATGTGGGTGTCAACGTAAATAGATTATCATTAAAACAAAGGTTTAAAGGTATTGTTTACCAACCCTTGGGTTGAGTAGTTTACGTATCGAAACCAACGATTAAGGAGGTATAAAAAATGCCAGCGCCCAAAACCATATACTTCAGTCAAATTGCTGCCGGAGGATGGAATGATTGGGTCCGCATCGTAAATATCAGCAATCAGCAAGCTAAAGTTCTTGCCATCGCCAGAAATCACGCTGCGAGTACCGTCTGGTCCGCGGAACACAATCTGAATCCTTTTGAAGCTTGGCATCCACCCGTTCAAGGACAAGCGGACCGGCGAGGGGATGTTTCGCTGGAGGTCCGTAGTGACCAACCCATTGTCGGCGAAAGACACTGCCATTCGGGGACACAAGTGCTCGACTTCCCCGGCGCAGCGCCGGAAAATCGCACCGTTGCGAATCGGCTCTTTTTTCCGGAATTATACTCCGGCGCCTATGATTGGCTACGCGTATTCAATGTCGGCGAACAAGACGCGCTAATCAGCGTTGTGGCGCGCGATGTCAACGGTCGAATCATCCGACAGCTACAAGGCAGAGTACGTCCTTTAGGCTGGTGGGATTTCTCTGACCGCAACATCGGACAGATTGATGGTACATTGGAAGTAATGAGTTCGCAGCCTGTCGTCGCGGAACGGCACATGCACTATAGCGGTAATAGAACAGCCGTTGGTCAATTAGGTGTGGCAATCGATTAAAAAATACGATAAAAGATGGATAAACGGATTATATCAAATCTTCTGTTTATCCATATTCTTTGATGAATAAACTCGTCGTGAGGAAAACCCGGTTTCTAATTTTTATCAATCCGGGCGAAGATTAAGTTTTAAGCGTACATCGGCTTGTTTGATTGACATATTCGATTGACATAGGGGCATGTTGGTGACATGCCCCCGAAAAGGAGATTAAAATGAAACTAACTTTAACTTAAATCCACGACACATATAGCAATACATTTTAATACCTCGATTTCGATCCGAAAATAAAACGGACTTTGATGGAATGAAATATGATTAAGTGGAAAATAGATTACTTTTTAGTTGCCATCATCACTATTGGCATTGCCACGCTCACCTTCAAATGTAAAATAACATATCCCATCAAGTGGGTGGGGGACACCGATGAAGCAGCTATTGCTGAGATGGCAGATAATTTCATTCACGGCAAGGGATTATCCAACGACTACATCCAGTATTCCTATTTCTATTCGCCGCTGCAATATCCGGAAATTACCCAACCAGAAGCACATTATCCACCACTATACTCTCTTTTAATTGTACCTTTTTTTCTGATAATGGGAAAAAGCGCTTTCGCGGCTAAGATACCCGCGATGTTGATTGCATCGATATTCTTGCCAATTTTTCTTTACTTGCTCACCAAAAGATTGAGCCGTAGTAGATTAACAGGACTTGCCGCGGCGCTCGGGATTATTGTCTTCCCTGACATATTTGAACATTCGCTGATTCCCGATGATGACGGGCTATTTCCTTTCATGATTTTGGCAAGTTGTTTCTTCATCATAAAGGCGATGGATTCGTCCAAATACTTTTATCCGGCAGGAGTATTTATCGGCTTGACGTATTACGCCAAAGGCGCTGGACTGTTGCTAGTTCCTGTGTATCTGATCTTCTGTGTTACTTTAGGCGGCGTTAAGATGTTACGAAATCGGAAGCTGTGGTACTGTTTCGCGATTATTTTTCTCGTTATGCTGCCATGGTTTATCAGAAATACCGTACATTTTCACAATCCGATCTTTAGCACACAACAATATGCAGCGGGATATGTCGGCTACAAAGGTTGGGAAGATGGAACTTATTCGCTCTACTGGGATGAAGAGAGACCTACACTGTTTTCCAAATTCAAAGAAGCAGGTGCGAAAGAAGTATCTCAGAAAAGCAAGAACTTTTACAAACAATATTTATGGTGGACTTTCGTAGACATTGATGAATCGTGGGGCAAATTTGAAGCTGAGAATTTTTGTATTTACTATACGGGTATTCCTGCTATCCTGGGATTACTACTGTTTTTCTCATCATGTCTATATTTCTCTCTTAGCCGATTATTTGGGAACAAGATAGAAGAGATTTCCAAAGTGAGCAAAATCAATCGAACAATCAGGAATTTTCTTAGCCCCTGGCATAATCGATCTTTTCACGCGCTGTGGTTGGTGGGATTCTTTTTAATGACATTTCTCGCCATCTGCTGGACACCAATTCAGCGTCTGGCGTTTCCGTTCATAGTGATGAATATGGCGATAGGTTGGACGACCTATTACGTCGCAGCAAAACAGATATTTAACTGGACAAAGTACTCAGGGATAATCGCTTTCTGTTTGATTGTTTTATTGATGTTCCCAATACTGTTTAAGTCTACAAGTAAAGTATATGATGACTACAAAGACGCCGACTTTCCATATGGAGAGGATGGCCAATCATGGATGGAAGCGGGAAAGTGGCTAAAGGAAAACGCACCTGGTTCAATCACAATGAGCCGTGAGCCAGGGCAACTGCATTTCTACTCGGAAGAGAAAGGAGTACAGATACCAAGAGCAGAATTGGACAAAATAATCACGGTGATGAAATTCTATAAAGTTACGCACATCATACCGCAAGTTGACATCCGCCCTGCTCTGAAGCCATTGGTGGAAGGGGAGATTCCGGGGCTTAAATTAGTTTTCGATGGTGGATTTAAAATATACGAGATACAGTATGACCTCTTGCCATTCGATTGAGAAAATAGATACTCAAACGTTTGGTGTGAGTTATTGCATCTCGCATGGCTTTCTTACGGTCCCTTTCTATCCACCATGCTAAATCTTCAAATGCTGAAGGGTCAAATTCCAAGCTTCTCACATATCACCTCAAAAGGTATTCCGTCACTTCGATTCTTGGCTTCCAGTAGGCGTCGTTTCATGGTTTCGCTCTTGAGCAAAATGGACTTCCAAAGTTCAAATTAGATGAAAGACGATTGGTTAAAAAGAATGGAAGAGACGAGCAGTATCATACATGACGATATTGTAAGCATGGACATCCTCCTGGATGGTGACACCATTTCGCATGTCGGGATTCGGGAAAGGGAAATCGTCGTCTACGGTTGCAGAACTAAAATCGGCAGCATCGGAGGCGTCGCCACCGAACCTGAGTACCGAAATCGCGGTTTGGCGACCAGATTGATCAGTCGCTTTGAATCCGTAAGCGTAGCGTCGTCCCTCTGCGGCTGTCCTGATAGTTTTCGGCTCTTACGATGGTCGAGAAAGGGAACTCATGTCACAAAACAGTAAAGTAGCGGAGGCGCTCGAAGCAATTTTCCCCCTGCCGTTTATCTGGCCGGGGTTGGATAGCTTTTAAGTTTGTAATCTGATTTTTACATGTCTTTACATAACCAGAAGTATCTTGGCCAAAATGGTCGCTGACAATCATTATATCGTATCTTTCTAGGGCGCAACCCGTCCGCCATCCACGTGTATAGTTATTGAAAATAACATAGATGGGTTGGTTGCTTTTTATGGAAAAGCATTATCGTCCAAAAGAGGCATCTGAAATATTAGGACTGACAGTAAGACGGCTCCAACAGTTAGAAAAAGAAGGGAAAATTAGATCTATTCGTACTCCCGGAGGACGCCGGTTCCCCCAGAGTGAAATAGAAAGGCTTTTGGGAGTTTCCCGCCCAAAGGTATTGGTTATCTACGGACGTGTTTCCTCCCATGAGCAAAAGAAAAAAGGTGCTCTATCCCGCCAGATTGAATATATAAAAGAGCAAATGGATACAGAAGAGTATTCAGAAGTGCGTGTAGTTACTGACATCGGCTCTGGGTTA
>DTYX01001083.1 GCA_012961655.1 Candidatus Poribacteria bacterium | reverse complement strand
CTTCAGGCATTGATTTATTAAAACTTCGAATACCAGCTTCCACATGAGCGATAGGAATATGTAGTTTGGCTGCCACAAGCGCGCAGGCTAATGTCGAGTTGACATCTCCTACGACCAAGACCAGGTCAGGTTTGTGTTCGAGGACAACCTTTTCAAATTCTATCATTATCCTTGCCGTTTGCACTGCATGGCTGCCGGAACCTACTCCCAGATGGATGTCAGGTTCGGGAATATTTAGATCTTCGAAGAAGACGCCGGACATCTCGTAGTCATAATGTTGCCCTGTATGCACTAAGAGTGGTTGCAATTTGGGATACGGTTTCATCGCCTCCAAAATTGGGGCGATTTTCATGAAGTTTGGTCGTGCGCCTACTACGCAAGCTATTTTCATTTTTTGTTGATTCATTGTAATGGTTTTTATGACAAAGCTAGTAAGGTTTTGTCACTTTTAACTCTTTAATCATCTTAAAATGTCTAGCATTTTTGGAATATAGTTCTGAATTCATCATTATAGCTGTAGCAGCAATAATCGCATCTGGGATTAAAAGTCCATGGCTAAGCTTATACCTTTCTATCAGCTCTATCGCTTTTTGAGAAATTTGCTCAGAGAGGTGAATCAGCTTAAACTCCCCAAGAAATTCTATTACCTCTGTTAATTCTCTTTTATTTCTGCAACCTTCTACAAGTTCCATCCGGGTTATAGCAGAGATAGCTAAAACTTCCCCATTGTTCCTCAGAGTTTCCAGAAATTGTTCAGCGGCTTCAATTTCATGTGAAAAATCTATCAGGATATCTGTATCAATAAGTTTCATCGTTTTGACAGGGTTCTATTTGGTTTCTTTTAAGCTGTTCGTTCCAGTTTTCACGGTGCTTTCTTACCCACTCAGCGCTGTCTGCCATATCAGTTCTATCTTTCCACATACCGTAAAATTGATAATCCCGTAACTGTCTCTTTGAAATACTCTCAGTAACGACGTAATCCTTAGACGGAGTAATATCATAAACTTGCTCTACAGCATCTCTAACTATTGATGCGAGAGATTTCTGCTGCTCTTTCGCCGCTTTCCACAAACAGTGATATTGTTCATCGGAAAAGAGAACTTGAACGGGTTTAGTGAAGGTAGCCATAATACATCAATCTCCTCATTTTTTCATAAACTCTTTAATGGTATCTACAACCGATGTCTGCTGCTCTTTTGTCAATTCGGAATAAATAGGTAAAGCCAAAGTCTCCTGAGCGGCTTTTTCTGATTCGGGGAAGTCGTCTTCTTTCAATCCCAAATCGGCATAACATCCTTGTAGATGCAACGAAACAGGATAGTAGATAGCTGTGCCGATGTTTCGTTCGTTCAGAAATTCCTGCAATTCGTCCCGCTTGCTAACGCGGATAATGTATTGATTATAAATATGATAATTATGTGGCTCGACATAGGGCGTAACCACATCGATGTTTGCGAAAAGATGGTTGTAATTTTTAGCGTTCTGGCGTCTGTCTCTGCTCCAACCGTCAAGATATTTCAACTTGACCGAAAGTACAGCCGCTTGAATAGCGTCCAGGCGGCTGT
>DTYX01001082.1 GCA_012961655.1 Candidatus Poribacteria bacterium | reverse complement strand
GACTCGGCGGCGGAACAGGGTGCTAAATATAATGTCCCACACTTCACAGACACAGAGAAGATGCTGGAAACTGTCAAGCCCGACATTTGCGCTATTGTCATTACGCCGAGCAACAACCATATTCCGGGTATTCTTTGTTCGGAGCATGGCGTCAGCTACGTCACTGAAACGCCCATCGACACGGACCTTGGATGGGCGGATAAAATGATTGAGTCAGCTCAAAACAATGGGACGAAAATCGAGGTGGCGGAGAATTACTATCGAGTGCCATCCGAGCGTATCAAACGCGAGATGATTCTAGCGGGAATCTTTGGCAAAATTCAGATGGCTTTCAACGATTTCCGCGGACATGGCTATCATGGAATTGGGTTAATCCGCAGCTACGTCGGATTTGACAATGAACCAGTTCGGGTGATTGCCGTTACAAAAGATTATGAGGTGGAAAGGCATATCTGGCGTGGAAGAGAGATAGACAGGGAAAATTGGCAGCACGCGATTATCGAATTCGCAAATGGCGCGACGGGAATCTTTAACTTTACAGGCTATGGTTCTCCTTTGCGGGGATTCACAGGCACGAAGTTCTACGGCGAGCGTGGCATGTATTTTCGTGAAGAAGGCATTATCCTCAACGATGCTAAAGATGCTTCCCGGCCTATCACTGTAACGCGCAGAACCAACACCGTTGATGGTGTTGAGACCATAGCGGCCCTAGTCGCTGACACAGACCCGGAGGTGGTCTGGGAAAACCCACTCCGTAATTATCCGCTTAGCGACGGACAGATTAGCGTCGCCTCAGAACTGATGAGTATAGCGGATGCGGTGAGAAATGATACAGAACCCGAATATGGTTGGTACAATGGGCGAAAAGACCGCGAGATTGATGTGGGTATGTCGCGGTCCTGGTCTAAGCAGGGAGAAGCAGTCACATTCCCGTTTGAATATGAAAAGCGATAGACTTTCGCCACCTCTTTTTCGTTTGTTGTTCGTTTATAACACAGTAAAAAGGAGGAAAAATCATGGCACTTTTTAAAGTAGGAATTATCGGCTGTGGCGGGCGTGGTAACGCTCATGCCGCTGGGTATTCCGCATCCAGCGACGCTAAGTTGGTCGCTTGCGCTGACCCAGTTAGCGAGAGGGCTGAAGCGCTCGCTCAAAAGCATAATATGGAAAAAACCTATTCCGACTACAAAGAGATGTTGGACATTCTTGATTTGGACATCGTCTCAGTTTGTACCTGGACGCCTTTGCACACGGAAATGATTATCGCCGCTGCTTTAAGTGGTGTAAAAGCAATTCATTCCGAAAAACCGATGGCGCCAACCTGGGGCGAAGCCAAAGTTCAGTATCAGACATGTGAGGACAATAACGTCCAGCTCACGTTTTGCCATCAATCACGGTTCAGTGCTCCGTGCGTCAAGGCAAAGCAACTGGCAAATGATGGTACTATCGGGCAATTGCATCGGCTGGAGGGTTACACCTCAAACTTGATAGATACGGGAACGCATAGTTTCGACATGATGTTCTTCTTCAACAACGAAGAACCAGCAGAATGGGTAATGGGACAAATACATTGTACAGAGGAAAGGAGCATTTTTGATGTTCCAGTAGAAAATCATGGCCTGTCCTACTTCAAGTGGAAAAACGACGTCTATGGCTTGCTGATTACTGGAGGCGACACAGGGGGTAGGAGTCGGTACCGTTTGATAGGTTCGGATGGGATAATAGAAATAGGCGCACCAGACGCTCCACAGGTCAGATGTATGCACAAGGAGAGTAAAGGCTGGGAAGCTGTTGACTTGAGCGGAGTTGTGAAAGAAGGCGAAGCCACCACGCTGGGTATCTTTGACTTAATTGATTGCCTCAAGACAGGAAGAGAACCGGTTCTCAGCGGACGGAAGGCATTGCAAGCCACCGAGTTAATCTTCGCTACTTACGAGTCCAGTCGCCGACGCGAAAGGATTTATTTGCCGCTTGAAATTGAAGATTCTCCGCTGATTTCGATGATTGAAGCAGGAATGATTGGCTCAAAACGGCAACAGTAAAGTATATTCCTCTTATCAGAAAAGCCGTTTAGTTTTGAGTCGTTGTCTCACTGGACGGCTTTATCTGATACAGGTTGCGAACTGTTAAAAACCCCAATCCGAACTACCGATTGGGAGGGATTTTAGAAAGATAGCTTTTACAGACCATTATGAATTCTCATTCAAAGAT
>DTYX01001081.1 GCA_012961655.1 Candidatus Poribacteria bacterium | reverse complement strand
GATAAGCGGAAAATATCCATCAATACTGGATAATTTGGCATTTTAGGGTTGACAGAGGTACTGATTTTTGGTACGATAAAGTCGTAATCAGAAGAAACGCGGCAACTGACAAAAATTTTCACGGACAGTAAGAAATTGCCTGAAACTATTGCTGTCGATAGCATCGACCTGACAATTCAAAAAGGCGAGATATTTGGTCTGCTTGGTCCCAATGGCGCGGGGAAAACGACGACGGTGCGGATGCTAACCTGCCTTATTCGTCCGACAAGCGGCGAGGCTTGGGTTGAAGGTACAAATATACTGTCAGAGCCTAAGAAAGTAAGAGCAAGCTGTGGGATTTTGACTGAAACGCCTGGACTGTATGTACGTCTGAATGCGATTGAATATCTCAACTTTTTCGGGCAGTTGTATGGATTATCGCGCCAAGAACTTGATACGCGCGTGCCGAATGTGTTGGATATGCTGGGGATTGATGCGAAAGACAGGGAAGGTAAACGTTTGGGCGCGTTCTCGCGCGGGATGCAGCAAAAGATGAATATCGCACGCGCGATAAGGAACAACAGCAACACACCATCTTATTGTGCACCCATAATCTCGATGAGGCGGATAGATTGTGCGATAGAATCGGCATTATCCACAACGGCAAACTGATGCGCGAACGAGCCGGAGACTACCAACCCACAGGTTTTACAGGCTCTTGTTCGGGCAAACGCGAAAATATTAACTGTCTCCGAGGAGGCGCATTCACTGGAAGAGGTATATCTCGCGCTTTTGAAGGAGCAGAATAGATGAAAAATGTTACTGTTATCTGCCGCAAGGAACTTCTGGAAATATCGCGCGACAAAAAATTTATCATCCCATGTTTGCTGATGCCTGTCGGTATGCCGGTTATGTTTTATTTCATGACTCTTGGTACCATGATAGGATATATGTTTTCTCTGGGTCTTATGCTGTTGGGACTCTTGGCTGCAATGTTCTCGCTTGGCATCGCGGTGGAGAGTTTTGTTGGCGAAAAAGAACGCAAAACCATTGAGCCGCTGCTGGCAACACCGCTTTCCGAACTGGAATTGTTTGTAGGCAAATGTCTATCCGCGACCATTTTGCCTGTTGTAGCAACTTATGTGGCGGAATCTATCTTCATTGGGTTGATGGCGTTGCATTTTGTCCTCGTTGGCGAAAAGTTTACGATGTCGCCCGGTCAGATTTTGTTTATCATCATTCTAATGCCGTTGCTGGCTTTGTTTACGTGTTCATTTGCCGTCATCATCTCCACGCGCTGGTCATCGGTCAAAAGCGCAAATCAGTTTTCTACCATAATCGTCATGTTTCCTTTGATGCTCCTTTTTAATTTTGGTCCGATGATTTTACCCTCAAACAAAATGCGGCGCGTCAATTATGCGCTCACATAACATGATGGCGTTAGTAGCAACTGGTATTATTGTAATAGACGTGTTAGCTTTATATCTCGGCTCGCGGATTTTTCAGCGTGAGAAGCTCATTTCTTAACGGAAACGCTTAGACTTCCGAAGTCTTCGAGACTTCGGAAGTC
>DTYX01001080.1 GCA_012961655.1 Candidatus Poribacteria bacterium | reverse complement strand
TCGGAAGTCGGAAGTGGGAAAGCGGAAGTCGGAAGTTTATTCGTTCACTTCCGCCTTCCACCTTTCGCCTTCCGACTTCCTGCGGGTTTGGACTCGCTTGGTGTCAAAACGGTGCTGGGCAATCTTTGCTTCCACTTTAGAGACCTTGAGACAGGGCAGTTGATACCTATTGCCGACGAACTACTCTCAACGCGGTTGGCTTTTGCCAAGGAACAATTGCGCACGTTGCCCATATCCCGTCATCAAGAGGAAACCCTTTTCCAGTTGCTTTCAGGCAAAAGGGAGTTATTCTATCCCGGTTCGCTGATAACAACCATAGATAAAATCGCAGAGGAATTGGTAACCGACGTAATCACAGTTGAAGCAGCAAACGAACAATTGCGCAAACTTCATAGCCATCTGTTTGCATCTGATTATAAAGAGGAGTTGCAATGGCTTGCCTTTGTGATAGATTATATCCAATACGCCGAACCGTTAGCCAAAGGCGTCGGTGAACGAAGTGAACAGGTTCAGGCGCCATCCATTCCGAACTCTTGGGAAGAGTGGGCATCCTTTTACGTAAAAAAAATCGCCCCACTAACGTTGCGCTATGAGCAGATTTCAACTAGGGAACATCCCATCCTAAAAAGGTTGAAATCAAAACATTCCGAACTTCTCCGCAGCCTCGATACATCCTTTGCCGACTTCGTGGATAATGATGCCCAATGGAAAGCTTTGTATGAAAATAAACAAGAATACACAATTTTGTCTATTCCCAAAAAGCTGAAGCTGTTGTTAGATGAAGGAAGGCGATTATATGTAGTATTCATAGATGCCCTGCGGTACGATTGTTGGCTGCACTTGCGGCATTTATTTGAAAAAGAAGGCTTTTTTGTCCATACCGAAACGCCCTGCTTTTCATCCCTGCCCACAGAAACATTCTATACAAAAGCCTCACTATTTGCTGGCACGCTTCGCGAGGGCATTGACCCAAATATTGGGGAGTTTTCATACCTTTTGAGTTTATCAGCAGGGCAAATTCATTACGAACGCCACGCAGATAATTTGACCATAGCTGAAGTACAGAGAATATTCCAAGCAGATGCGCAAGTAAAGATTTTTTCCTATAATCTGCTCGACGAAGGCGTTAAAAATGACTTTCTGTTTAACATGCCGTTGGAAATAGTGGAATTATTGTTCCAGAAACTACAGCGGGTTGTTCGTGAGGCACAAGAGGCAGGCGCTTATCTTGTTATCATTTCCGACCACGGCTTCCGCGAACTTAGTGTGGACGAAGAGATGGTTGAATCCGTCGCAGAGGATATGGCAACCGTCCGCGCAAATAGAGTGATTACAACCCACGCATCAAAATATAAGCCGAAACTCCATGCTATTATGAAAGAAAACAAATTCTATATGGTTGCGGATTATCAAGCCCGTCAAAAGACACAGGGCAGTCAGGCGAAGCGATATTCACATGGAGGTGTCTCATTGCATGAGTTCATCGTACCGTATGCTGCCCTGTCCTACTCAGTTCATACATTCCACCCTCTCCAAATTACGCTCAAAGAATCCGAATTTTTAGAAGCTCAAAAAAACAGCTTGGTTTTGACAATTCAGAATAAAAACAGCGGCGGAATACGGTTGGTCGAATTAGACGCGCTATTTGATGAAATGGTATTAAGCGATGGGGCGCAAAGGCAGGAAAGACGGAAAGTATACGATATGAAATTGGATACGGGAGCGAATAGCATATCACTGGTGTTGGAATTGGGGATTCAACCAGAATTTGAGGAGCAAAATCTTGATGTACTGCCCAAGAAACTTGTCGTTTCTGGATTATGTGAGTGGCAGGGGCAAGAAAAAAAGATCGAAGCACAGGCATTGGAGTTTGTAATTCGTAAAAACCCACAAGTCACCACCAGTAAGATGGACGATGTGTTAAAAGAACTGCTGTGAGAGGGAGTATTTAGATGTCTGAGAACGATTATCAACAAAAATTGGAAACACATTTCCCTAACTTAGTCGTCAACAAAAGATACAGCGCTCGGCAGGAAATCAGCAAAATTCCCCGTTTCATCTCCGAATATTTAATTGCGAAATTCAGCACGCCCGATGGGGGATTTGCGGAGGATGGTTTTCAGCGCATAAATGATTTCCTCTTAAACTACCGCCCCGAACACAAAGATAGAGAGTGGATAAAACATCGGATAATGTCAGAGGGACAGGTCAAACTGTTAGATTTCTTTGAAGCCACCACCGACTTGCGTACCGGCAGACACGCAGTCAACATTCCGCTCTTAAACATCCCTAATGCCAACGTAGCGCCAGAGGTTATAAAAGAGAATGAAAACCTGCTCAAAGGCGGCATGTGGGGTTTGGCTACGGTAGGCTATCTGAAAGGCACATCGGATAAAATGGATATTGGCATTATCCAGTTTGTGCCTTTTCAATTT
>DTYX01001079.1 GCA_012961655.1 Candidatus Poribacteria bacterium | reverse complement strand
GTGGATTGGACATCTACAGCAGGCGCTCATGAGATTTTTGTCATGCTCGACCCGGACGAAACCATCACAGAATGGGACGAAGAGAACAACCGAGCTTTTGCACTCATCAAAGTTTTGGCAGACCTTTCGATTTCTGTTGCGGACATTTCCTTGACAATCCCAGAACCAGACGTGCCAAACGAAGTGGAGATTTCCGTTACGGTACATAATCTTGGCGGCGTCGGCGCGGAAAATGTGAACGTAGCGTTTTATCAAGGCGACCCGCTTGCAGATGCGCCGCTGATAGATTCAGAGACGATTCCCGCTATTACAGCAGGTTCAAGCGAGACAGCGTCGATTTCATGGACAGCGCCTGCAGGCACAAGCGATATTTATGTAAGGGTCGATGAAGCGAAGGAAATCGATGAGCGGGATGAGGCAAATAACACAGCGTTCAATTCGATTACCATAATTCTCAAGCCGGATTTGAGTTTGACAGCAGAGGATATTTCGCTGGATGCCGAGTTCCCACTTGCCGGCAAACCCACAATTATCACTGCGAATGTACATAACGAAAACAACAGTGTTGTCGGCGTGCTGGTCAGTTTTTACGACGGCGACCCAGAAGCTGGCGGAATTTTGATAGGAAGCGATTTGATTCCTACGATTGACGCATCTGCTACGGGTATAGCGACGGTTGAATGGGATACAACTGACGAGGCGGGAGAGCATATACTTTACATCATTGCTGATGAACAGGAAAAGATAGATGAGCTGGATGAAACAAACAACGTTGCGCAAAAGTCAGTCGAAGTTGTTATTTGCGGTGATTTAAGCGGAAATGGAGAGAGCACAGCCTATGACGCCGCGTTGATTTTGCAGAGCGTCGTCGGCTTGGCGACTTTAACACCGGCTCAAATCGCCGCGGCGGATACAAGCGACAATGGCAGTATCAGCGCGTTGGACGCCGCTCTGGTTTTGCAATACAGCGTCGGTTTGATTTCGATATATCCTGCATTGGGACCGACTCAGGGGACGCCGATATTGTGGGCGAATCCGGCAAGTGCTGAAATTCAAATCGGGAGTCTGTCTGCCAAGATTGGGCAAATCGTGTCGGTGCCGATTTTTCTGCGTGGCGATGGGATTTTGGCAGTCGAGATGATTTTGAATTACGATGATGAATTGCTTGAATTTCAAGGTTTAAATCGAAAACTGGCGAAAACTGAGTTTTCGCACTCCGATGGTCGATTACAAATCGCTGTCGCCGGCGATGCTGATTTGCCGAAAGGTGAATTGATATTCGTCAACTTCCTCTTAAAAAATTCCGTTTCGCTAATTAGCGAAATTCCGCTGACCTTTGCAAAAGCTGAAATAAATGAAGGCAATTTCGCTGTTCGTCTTAAATCAGGCTCAATTTCGATTCTTCCTGACAAATACAGCTTGTTGCAAAACTATCCTAATCCGTTTAACCCGGATACCTGGATTCCATATCAACTCCCCGAAAGCGCGGATGTTTTGATAAAGATTTACAATGTCAGAGGGGAGTTGGTCAGAACATTGGCTTTGGGCGTACAGCCTGCGGGAAATTATGTTCAACCGAAAAAGGCGGCGTACTGGGACGGAAGGAATGATGCGGGTGAGAAGGTTGCCAGCGCCATCTATTTTTACACCTTGAAAGCGGGCAACTTCACCGCTACGCGCAAAATGGTAATTTTGAAATAGTTTGTTGAAATCCCAAGGAGAAGTTGATTTCGAACAACACTAATGGAGTTCAAGAACTCAATGGTATCCTCAATACGGACAACAAATGATGATGTTCTGCCATTTCAAAATTGGTTCTTCCGACTGGAGTGTGGAAACAGAAGGCAAAGGGAATAGGGTATCAAGCAACACTCGTCGCTCCCACGTTTATCTACGGGCGCATCCTTTGTAATTTTCATTCCCACATTTAACCCTGAAGGACCATTCTTTTTTGCCGTGTCATCCGTGTGCCATTTAAGTAAGTTCGAATTAAGTTTGTCCACTTTTGTCGAAAGAGATTTCCATGGAACTGGGTTCTG
>DTYX01001078.1 GCA_012961655.1 Candidatus Poribacteria bacterium | reverse complement strand
GGCGTTAAGCCAGGTGTTTACTGTGAGCCGATTGCAACTACTGTTGGTTCTCAAGATACAACTGGTCCTATGACTAGAGATGAGATAAAAGACCTTGCTGCACTAAACTTTGGTTCCGACTTTGTTCTTCAATCATTTTGCCATACAGCTGCTTATCCTAAGCCTGCAGATATTAACTTGCAACACACTCTTCCAAAGTTTTGGACGTCAAGAAGAGGATTTATTTGATGGCAAAGCAGATGCCGTTGCAACCTTTTGGCAAGTTGTGAATCAACACCTTGCCGCTACGATAGCGACAGTTAAAGTCACTCGTGAATCGTCATCATTCCAAACGGGATTCAAAAATGGTCAAGAGGCAGCGAAACTATCTGACCCCTAACCATCCGGTAACTATTTCAACCATAATCAACACCGGAGTTACGAACACACCCGCGCCGCGAGCTATTAATCTGCCAATTCAACCGGCCAGAGCGCCAATAATCATCGGGATAACCCACCGTTCCTATCCAGGACATCTCGAATTAACCCCCATTTTGGTATTTCAGACTAAAATATACGTTGTTTACTTCCTTATTTCCGTCGTTTATCAACGGTTATTTTTCTATTGACTTGAGGATAATCTTGTGGTAAATTAAAACCGGAGTAAATAAGCATTGGACTTGAATTTAAAACAGTGGTTTACGAAGTAAGCGACCGAGCGAAGTGGACAGGAAAGGAAATTGCGATGAAGATTGGGGTTATTTCAGACACTCACGATAACCTTCCCAAAATCAAAAAAGCGGTTGAAATTTTCAATAACGAAGGCGTTCAACTTGTCATTCACGCTGGGGATATCATCGCGCCTTTTGCGGTAGAAGCTATGAGTGAGTTGCAGTGCCGCGTTATCGCCGTACTCGGCAACAACGATGGTGAGAAGATTATCCTGGCGAGGAAGTTTGAAGATATCGGGGAATTACATGCTAATATGGCGCAAATTGAAATCGGAGGCAAAAAAATCGCTGTGGTGCATTACTCGGATAGCGTCGAAGCGCTTGCCAAAAGTAGGCAATTCGATATCGTCATTTATGGACATACACATAAGATAGATGTGCGCAAAGAAGAGACTCTGATTGTAAATCCGGGCGAATGCGGCGGATGGGTTACCGGTAAATCCACCGTGGCGTTAGTCGATTTGGACGAGCTTGACGTAGAAGTTCGAGAATTATAACGTAGGGTAGACATTCTTGTCTGCCATCTGAGAAATATTATGAAAAACATCTACATGATAGGAATTTTAGCTGTTTGTTTAGTCTTAGCCGCATGCCGCGCTGACAAACCGAAACAGTCATCCCAGAAAACGAAGCCACGCGTCACCCAAACAAGAGTACAACAGCCTATTACGACGAATGAGTCCGATTGGACCATGTATATGTACGATTTGAATTTTACCGGCCGCAGTCCGGATAAAATTCTACGACCACCGTTCTCTTTGAGATGGAAATTTAAAACGGGCGGGCCAGTTGTCTCTAGCACTGTGGTGGCAAATGGCATCGTCTATGTCGGTTCTGATGATGGCAAGTTGTACGCGTTGGACGCGCAAAAGTGGGGCGAGAAGTGGAGCTTTAAGGCAGACGCGCCGGTGAGATATTCGCCCGCTGTATGGAACGATATCGTCTACTTCAGTTCGAGTGACAATAAAGTTTACGCTTTGGACGCACGGACGGGAGAAATGAAATGGCGATTTCAGGCGGGTTCCTGGATTGAATCCCCGGTGATTGCCGCTAACGGAAACGTCTATGTCGGCGCGCATATCAAGAAAATCTACGTTCTCAACGCCATCACGGGCGAGCTTAGGAGACAGTTGTCGTTTCAGGTAAGCATCGGCAATGTTCTCTATGTCTGCATGCAAAGCATTCTGCGTCCACTGAATCCGATGAATAGGGCCGCGGAATGGCAGAGCGCGGTGGGATATTCCCTGAGCGCGCCAGCGATAGCGAACGGAGTTGTGTACATCGGCGCTCGCGACAATAAAATTCATGCCCTGGATTTGAACACTCGAGAGAAACTTTGGCAATATGAAACGAAAGGTTGGGTCGATTCTGTCCCCGCAATATCAAGAGGAATGCTATTCGTCGGCTCACAGGATGGTTACGTTTACGCTTTTGGGAATAAGGAGGCAACTGCTAATGAGAAGGAGAAGCTAAAAGAGAAGGATATTGGGATTGTGACCCACGACGAGGCGAAAGTATATGCAAAACCCAACCCATCTTCCGAAGCGGATTTGTTGTTGCTCCTGAACGATGGTGTAGAACTGCCGATTTTGGCGAAATCCCAAAACTTGCCCTCGAGCGAAGCGAAGGGTTGGTATCGTGTTCGTTTGCCGAACGGTGCAACGGGCTGGATGAATTATCTCTCTTTGGCGCAATTTCATGCTGAAAATGGAATGCAATTTAACTCGGACTTGATAAGCGAAACTCATACATTGATTTTGCCGGAGGGGGCAGAATATCCTCAATGGTCGTCAGATGGTCGTCAGATTGCTTTTCTAAAACGCCGTGACCTCAAAGGACAGTATTGGAAAGCAGATGAATTATGGGTTGCCGAAGGTATAGCAATACAAGCGCCCAGAAAAATTTGTACGGGGAGTTTTTATAATCCGCATGTCTCCTGGTCGTTGGATAGCAAATGGCTGACCTTCGAAACCTATGAATCCGGCGCCCCCCATGTCTGGATTGCTCAAAAGGATGGTTCAGACTTGACTCGGTTGATACGCGGCGATGCGCCAGCTTGGTCGCCCAAGGCGCACCAGATAGCTTTCAGACGATGGGAGGATAACGTCGACTCCGTCTGGCGAATTAACATCGATGAAACCGGTTTGACTAAACTCGCGGAAATTCCGATAAGAGGACATGTCAAACAGTTTACCTATCTGAATCCAGTCGTTTGGTCCCCCGATGGCACGCTCATTGCATTGGGCGCTGATGGACAGCATTATGAAACGGGAGATTCCCGCGTTGTCATTATTAACGCAAATGGGGGGACAATTCACGATATCCTCACCCGCTCTGATTGGATAGACCAGATTCGCTGGTCGCCAGATGGAAACTATCTGGCTTATGTTCTCAAAGGTAACCCAGGCAGGGTCGCCGGCCAAGATATAGACCGCATGTTATATCTGACCAATTGGAGAGAGCCTAAGGAATCAATGATTTTAAAACATACCTCTCCCGCTTGGTCGCCCGATGGCAAACGACTGGCTTTTATGGAAAAAGAGGATTGCATGGGACTGGAATGGAAGGTGTGGATTTTGAATCTCGATGATTTCACAAAGCTGCCAGTTGCACGCGCGAAGGTAAAATTGAACAATATCGTCTGGCTGCCGGATGGCGATAGGATATGTTTATGGTCTACTTCTGGATATATCCGGGGCGGGAAATATAAGCTCGCACAGACGATTGGATGGATTTTGAACCTGAAAAAGGGTGAGTAAGATCGTGCCATTGAACCGCAATTTGCCCTAAATTGTGCATTTGTTGACGCGCAATGGTTTCGATATGCCTTCGGCTACTCAACCCAAGCAATTGCGCTACTACGAACGGAAAACATGGAAGGAGAATAGCAACATGCAACTCAACTTTAAACGGATAATCGACCTTTCCTATCCCATTGATGAAAACTCGCCATGTGAGCTTCCCATTGAACCGGCGAGAATATACGATACCGCGACGATGGAGGAGGATGGATATTTTGAAAGCCGCGTTGACTTATCTGGACATTACTCTACTCATACGGATACCCCATCATTGATGTATGCCAGTGGATTCACGATTGACCAGATTCCACTGGAAAAACTGTCAGGAATGGTCACTCTGATGAATTTCTCCCGAGACAAAAAGCCCGGCGATGAAATTACAGAACAGGAGATTACAAATTGGATGGCAGAACATGACGATATCGCAAAGGACAGCATCGTTTTTTTGTATACGGGCATGCAAGAATACGCGTATCAACCGATATTCAACCGCAAATGGATAGGGTTGAGCGGGGAGGCGGCGAAGTTGCTCTGCGATAAAGGTATTAAAATAGTCGGCACAGACGCCCCCAGTATCGACAGCCTCAGAGGACATGATATACAATTCCCCGCTCACCACACGTTTTTAGAACATGAAATCCCCATCGTCGAAGACATTTGTAATCTTGATAAACTGCCGCAAAATTTCTACGCTCTTATCGCGCCACTAAAACTCTGCAAAAGCTCCGGCGCTCCGACGCGGGTGTTTGCGTTCGTTTAGTAGGACATGCTGCCAGCTTGTCCATTTTCATCCGGCACTAAATTTGCTAAATTGTGGCATTGCAATAGTCATAATATGAGTTTTGCACATAGACAAAAATCTCGTAGAGTCATCCCTCTGTTCGCTACACTCACCGACGACTTCGTCTTACGGTGGTGACATTTGGCGGGACAGAGC
>DTYX01001077.1 GCA_012961655.1 Candidatus Poribacteria bacterium | reverse complement strand
TATTCGTGTTTACTCAGCAGATATGAACAGCCTTACCCGTCTCGGTGGAAGCATAGATTGCGTCGGTAATCTTCTGCATCACAAGGGCGCGTTCCAGAGTTGTCTTCGGCTCTTTATTCTCACGAACCGCATGAACGAAATCTTCCAGAACGCCGCCTTCTGGACCACCACCCTGCCCCTCTTCCCAGATTGCCTCGGAGACAACACCTTCGCCTGGCACGAATCGATCCAATATGACAGCGTTCGGTTTGCCCTTCTGCGGTACCATCGGCATGTGTAGTGTTCCTTCCGTACCGATAATCTCCCACGCTTGGTCGTTAGCAGCGCTAGAGAATTCCGCCCGTTCCATTGTCAAAACGATATCGTCATCACAAGTGATGAATGCCGTGTAATGGGAATCGGCGTCTGAGCCTGACGCTACGTAAGCGGACATCTTTTCCGCAACCGGCCACCATTTGGCTAGGACGACACGCGGCCGCAACTGCCAATTGACAATCTGCATCAGATAATCTAGGTCATAGCAACTCCAGTTCACCAGTATTCCGCCGCCGTTTAGTTTCATGCTTTGTCTCCAAGGCGGAGGATTGGGTGATGGATTGGGCGGAGTTCCGCCAATCGCCCGGACGCGCACAATGCGGATTTTTCCCAATGCACCGGAAGCAACGCACTTAGCAGCGGCCTCTGCATGTCCAGTGAAAGCACGTCGGGGTGAGCAACATGCCACAACGCGGTCGCCGCGTAATTGAATCATCTCTTCGATTTCACTCGCTTTGCTCGCGGCGGGCTTTTCCAGAATGATGTGCTTGCCTTTCTTTAAAGCATTGAAAGCTATCGGCGTTCGCACACCTGTGGGCATCGCAAGCCATACAGCCTCGATTTGCCCGTTATTTAGTAAGTCTTCATCGTTATTGTAAAATGACGGCACGCTGAATTTCTCAGCGGTGGCTCGCGCCCGTTGTTCTATTACATCAGCCACTGCGACTAGTTCCACCAAAGGTGATTTTGTCGCATCTGCAACGTGATTGGTACCTATTACACCACAACCAATAATACCCAATTTTACGGGTTCCATAAAAATTGCCTCCTATCTCTACAATGAGATTTTAACGTTTTGTGTGAATTATTGTATGATGCGTATTTCGTATACGCACATTGTCTTCTTGCCCTCTTGCCATGTTGCCTTTCTTGATTGGAGGCTAAAATGCTTGATTACCCCTTCCACCATTCAACATGAGCCTCTTCCTCTGAGATGAAACCGTGATAACGTCCCATCCAATAGGCAGTCAGATAACCAATACCGCCGATTTCTGCTCGAATTGCCCCTTCTCCTTGAAGGATTAGCGGGGTATCGGTCCAACTATCTCCTTGGTCATTACTGACATACATTCCCGCGGGAGTGCCAACTATGACAAGATGGGAATGGCGAGGTGTCCAAATCGAATGTACACGCGGGATATCCAAGCCCTCTCGACTCACACGCCAGGTTTTGCCTGCATCCTCAGTAACAGCGACACCTGTCTCCATAAGACCATACCATACGTCTGGATTTTTTCTATCAACACGCAAGTCACGGATTGGAAATTCTCGCAAGCGTTCAAACAGACTTCTTAGTTCGGCGCCCGTTATAGTTAAATCGCTGATGCCCACTGACCAATCGGCAAGAGGCTTTAATTCTCGGAATACGGGCGACCTTACACTAATTGTGACATCGCTAAAACGCCGTTGTTCCGTTTCAACGGCTCGGAAGAGACGACCCCGGATGTGAGGGTCAACACGCAGCCAGAGAGGATTGCCGCCAATCGGGTCAACCGTGCCAAACCCGCGTCTACGTGTAATCTGCGGAAATACCGTCCATTCCGGCGCATTCCCTGTTTTGGAGTAGAATCCATGTCGTGTCAAAAGGTAGATTGTCGGAGAATCTCCACACACATCAACGGCGAAAACAGGCTTTACGTTCGCCGGGATGCCGCCGCTGATACAACGCCAGTGTATTCCCATATCGCGTTCACCCAAATCCTCACTTTTGTAAACGCCATTTTGACCCGTTGCATACAGAATATTTGAATTGTGTGGGCTGAATTCGAGTTGTTGGATTGACTGATTAAATGTGATATTCCAATGATTTCCTCCATCCAAGGTGCGATAAACTCCTCCATCGGTTGCCGCGAAAGCAATCCAGGGATAATCAAGTGAAAACAGAAAATCATGCACACGTGGCAATCCAGCCATTGAATGCCAGATTTCTCCCTGTGTATTGCTCCAATAGGAAGAACCAGATGTGTCCGCGGCAAACTGTACGCCTATCAGTTCTGTGCTTATTCGTTCGCCATCTACATGCATCACAATCATATCGTTTTTCAGATGAGCCCAGTTGGACATATCGGTGACAATCTCCCGAATCTTTTCCTTCTGCGGTTCATCCGCCGCAACGAAATAGTAGATACCCAATCCTCGGAAGACATGGTCATAGTTATGATGACTTGGGCCTCCTCTATAGCGGAGATGAGAAAACTCACCAGCGCCCTGCGCCCACAAATCCCGAGTTCCTACTCCCGCTCGCTCTTCGTAGGAAATACCATGTCCCAAAGCAACACCGCGGGCAAGATACCCTGGTTGACTGCTCACCAGGGTAAGGATGCGGATTGAGTGAATTATCTCATTTGCACGCTCATAGGCTTCCTGATATTCGGCGCTCTCCTCACCATAGCGTTCGCGCAGGAAAGCCACTCGGAAAGCTTGCGAAGTCAGCAGACATCCTGTCCAGGAACTTGTATGCGCAACGTTCGATATTCCAGTAGTACCATGGTCAAATGTCCAACCGGGCGATAGTTCACCTGTTTGGACGATTTGCTCCCATGCGCCCTCTCGTGAGCCTGCGTAGTGCTTTGGCGGAATCAACCTTACTGAAGAGGGATAAGAACCTAAGATGTTATGTCGCTCACGAGTGTTCTTCTCAAAGAAGAGAGCTTTCTCGTGAAGTGTCTTTTGCCAACTACCCTTGTCGCGATAAGTATGCGCTTCATACATTGCACCGTCCCCACTATATTTTAACATTGTTTAAGAGACGTCGTAGATTATCACCAGCTATCAGTTTTTTATCTTCTTCACTTATCTCTGCATGTGTAATCATCATCAGATTGACCGCTGGCGTCGTGAAAGGCATGTTACTGCCAAACAATATACGTTCTGCGCCAAATTTCTTAGCGATAGATTCCACAATTCTATAAAGCCAGGTACCAGAGAGTTCACAATAGAAGTTGTCACATTGAGCAAGGAGAGCATATAGGCTCCTGTTGACTCTCCAGCCAAAGCGGGCAAGGACAATGGGCACATCGGAGTGATTCTTACAAATGTCATACACCTTATCCCAGTCCGTCCGGTCGTTATAAGGCTCCGATGTGTCAAAGTCTAGGAAAACTGGAATCTTATGCTCTTCAAAGACAGAAAATAAAGTACCCATAGACCACTCGCTGAGATAGAAACGCTGGTGCTGGCTCCACTCTGGGATAAGAGGATTCTCGTAGTGGTTAGGGAAAAGGCGCACCGCTTTCACTCCCTTTTGAAACATCTCCTGCACCAATTGTTCAGGTGCGGGCATCTCATCCGTGTAAGGTGGTAGAACAGCCCAGCATCCATGTAAAGAATCTTCCTCTTTTATCCCCTCAAGCAAGATGTTATTTCCGATTCTTGCATCATACTCCTTTGCCATAGCATGATATACAAGTGTCTCTTTTATACCGTAGTACTTCATCTCTTCAAGCAACTGGTTCTTGTTCAGCAATATGCCAGCGCCTCCTGAACTTGGGTGGCAAGGCCGTCCTATCATGCAGTTTGCGTCAAAAAACTCTAGTTCCTCAACGGAGCTATATTGGCTCATATTATCACCTCCATAACCCGCATCTTTCCAAGATTCTCTTCGCGTTTAGACCCAGTAGTTTCCTCTTATCCTCATAGCTGATTCTGGCATACGCTATTGGCCCTATGCCGAATGCAGCGTCAAAATAGACGCAATCGGAGCCTATAAGCGCCTTATCGATAACGTCGTCCTCAACGAGCCTTTCAATAAAACCAGGATGAGGTTGTTCTGTTAGAATGCCGCATACATTCTGCCTTTGCTTCATCACTTCATTATATGACCTATTGTAGTGTCCAATCTGAAAAACTGCTTTATCATACTTCTCAGCTAACTTGTCCAGGGCTTCAGATTCCGGCAAATTGTGAATATGCATGGGCAAAGAATGTTGATTGGCAAACTCATACGCAATGTGGAGGTTTTCTCCGTCAGCGGGATAAGCATGATATGCAGGAATCAGTTTTATTCCGCGTAGACCTAAGTCAAAGCAGCGTTCCAACTCATCTACCATAACCTCAGGATAGTTTAGGTTAACAAATGTATATCCGATAAACCGGTCTGGATACTTTTCAACAGCATCAATAATTAAATCATTCAACGGCACGACATCAGCAGTTTGTCCACCCATTGACCAGATGCATCCCTTATCGATTCCCAATCTATCCATATGTCTGATTAGCTGATGTACTGCGTCGACATGTTCTGAAAAAGGCACATAATATTGGTTGTATAATCCAAGATGCATATGTGAATCCACCACAAGTTCATCGGACAGGGGCAATCCTTTTTTCACTGTTTGAAGAATTGGGTCCTCAATCTTCGTTGTTGATTTCATATTTATCTCCTCAATTATAGTTCCGCTTAGCTTTCTACCTTAAAAACCTTCAGCCTTCAGCTTTGAGCTTTTAGCCTTCTTTCCCTGCCGCATTCATGCGTGCAGGGCTTCAGTCATACTCCCACTTGTGTATCCAGGGGTCATTCGTCTCGCGCTGGAACTTCTGCAGCTTACGGCAGAATTCCTCTACAAGAGACGCATATTCCCGTTCCTCTGCTAAGTTGATGGCTTCATCCGCATCCTGCTCCAGGTCGTAGAGTTCAAATCGAGCCCGGTGCAGATAGGCATCAATGGTTCTCCCGCCGTATTTTACCAGTCCATCACGCAGAGCTCCCTGCCAACTTGAAGCACGCCAGAGATCAGAGGCTGACGAGTAGGTAAGAGGATGTGCGATGTTCCAGATGAATTTGTACTTTTTAGTCCTTACCACCCTCATTGGATAGTAGTTCGTGATTTCATGAAACGTGTGTGCCGCGTAGACCTCTTCGCGCCAATCTTGGGGGGATTCCTGATTGATGATGTCTTTGAAAGAACGGCCATGAAACGCATCAGGGTTGACATAAGCTCCCGCAAAGTCCAGGATGGTCGGAGTCAGGTCGGCCCATGTGACAAGCCCATCGCACGCTGTTCCACGATTTTGATGAATCGGGCTTTTCACGATGCAAGGCAGATTCATCCCTGGTTCGTACAAGGTTGTTTTAGCCCCGTGAAACGCAGGACCATTGTCCGATATATAAATGACTACCGTGTTGTTGTATTTACCTTCCTCCTTGAGTATCTGCATCAGGCGGCCGACACCACGGTCTAATCGGGACACAGATTGGCAGTATTGCGCAAGTTCCGCACGAACCTCTGGTGTATCTGGCAGATAATTCGGGACGAAAACCTCCTCATCGCTGTATATCATCTCTTCATCCCCAGGAAAAGATTTATCGGGGTTGCCGAAGCGGTCCGGTTTGCAGGGATGACTTTCCAGTTTGCCACCTCCCCGGTGAGGATTATGTGAGCACCAGTAAAGGAAAAACGGCTTATCGACACGGACGAACTCACGACATGCTTCGGACATCCGAACATCATCCCGCCCGAACATTCCGGCAGGATGTCCTTGATGGAATGGGAAGATGCGCTCCGGCGCATAGTGCATCTTGCCGACGCGAGCGGTACGATACCCGGCCTCGTTTAACAGCGCTGGAAGAGTCACTACGTCGTCGAAACAGGCGAAATGGTGACAGCCATGAGTATGTCCGTAAGTACCGTTAGCGTGGTTGTAAAGCCCAGTGAGAATCACGCTACGGCTAGCGGCACAAGAAGCGGTCGTGCAGAAGGCATTGGTGAAAATCACTCCCTCCAGGGCTAAGGTGTCCAGGCAAGGTGTCTTGATAGCTGGATTCCCGTAACTTTGAGTATCCAACCCATGGTCATCTGCTACCATAAGAACAATGTTTGGACGTTCATGTGTCATTTTGGATATTTACTCCTTTCGCTATAGATTTAAACTATGTGTGGTTTTTGATTCAGTTTTCGGTAATCATAATAATTCCTGCAACCATAGATGTCAAAAAATCGGTTTTCGCTTAATATAACTTATATCATCTCTTTTTGCAACAAAATAAAACGGGTTTGTAACGCAAGTTTGAAACTTGCGCTACATCTTGTTAGCAATCCG
>DTYX01001076.1 GCA_012961655.1 Candidatus Poribacteria bacterium | reverse complement strand
GGAGTTTGGTTCTGACCACCCGCCTTATCTCATCAGCCAAATCCCTCACTTCTACATGCCCGACTTCTCTGGTATCACCGTAGTAGGTTTTCACAGGCTTTTGAGAGATAGTTTTAGCGGCGGCGGTTAGCCCGCCATGAGCGCCAAAATAACAGCAGCACCCAAAAAGGTCATATTCGTCGCTGACTACTTTGTTGTAAGTTACGTCAACGGTTGAAAGGCTGTTGATTAACTGCTGATGGGATTCTTGCCCGAATATTCCTTTGCCATAAGCGTAGCCGTTCCAGTAGACGAATATATCGGACAAGTCTTTCTCTTCTTTCCAGGCAGAAGCGTAGACGGCTAATTGAACTCCAGCGCTGTAAGTTTGAGGCTTGCTGGAGAATATCCTCAAAGTGGCTTGCCGCCAAGCCTGTAGCCGAAGTCGCCGAGACTTCGGGATTTCACTTTCCGTTGGCATCTGCTCAAGGGCATGTTTGCGGATGAAGTTCATCTCCAATGGCTCATCCAATGACGCCACAGCCTGGATAGCTTCATCCATAAGCTCGATGCAGCTCTGGAAGTTGTCCCTAATTATCCCAGAAACCCGCACGGTCAAATCTATTCTCGGTCTGCCCAGTTCCTCCAACGGGATGATTTTAAATCCATCTATCCTGCTGTTGGGCTGCCAAGTCGGTTGAACCCCGATAAGCGACATCATAGAAGCCATCCCTTCACCATCAGCCCACATAATGTCGCTCGCCATCCAGTAGATAGCCACATTTTCTGGAAGTTCCCCCGCATCTTGACGATGTTTTTCAATAAGCGCGTCAGCAAGCTTCTGCCCGACTTTCCAAGCGGCTTTGGTGGGAACTCTCCTCGGGTCAAGCGAATAGAAGTTCCTCCCCGTGGGCAACACGTCCGCTCTTCCGCGCGTAATCAGTCCCGAAGGACCGGCTGGAATATAACGCCCGGAGAAACCGTTCAAGAGCGAATCCATTTCCTTAGATGCTTGTATTTTTTCGTTCAAATCAAGAACTTTTTCTCTGAGTAGCGAAAGTTGACGGATAGCGTTGTTGTCGCCACAGAGGAACGACGCTACGGGCGACACGCCGCTACCCAGAACCTTTTGGGCTAACTCTTCTGGGGGTAGATTTCCATTCAAAAACTCTCGGATAAACGCTTTGCTTTTCTCTTCCACTTCAGCTAAAAGTTGCCCATAAGTTTTCTCAAAACCAGATGGCGTCTCGCCTGGATTCTCAAGGGCGTCTTTAAGGCTCAAACCCATCAATTTAAATGTCAAAGCCCGCAGAGAAAGCTCATCTCCAGCATCGTATCTCAGGATGGAGTTTAGGAATTCAATCCTGTCCTCACCTTGAGGCAGTTCGCCGAAAATGTGCATGCCGTCTTGAATTTGGGTGTTTTTTATCAGACTTAAAGCCTCATGAATCTGCTTCACTACTTCATCAAACGGCTTGTCATCGGCGAGTTTTAAGCCCTTATCGAGATTAGCTTTCTTTGCGGCGTCTATAATCAGGTGTTCGAGGGAATGCGCCCTCCCCTTATTTTCGATTTTCGCCTGCTGATATTCATCCAAATAGCGTTCCAACTCTTCCAGGTCATCGTACAACCCGCTGCCTGTCATCACAGTCTGCATATGGTCAACCAAAGCGGCGTAGCTCCGTCTTTTAGCGATAGTCCCTTCAGGCGGATTGTCAGCGTTGTAGATATAGAGATGCGGGAGTTTGTCGATGGCGATGTCAGGATAACAAGAAGAAGAGAGTCCGACAGATTTTCCCGGCAGAAACTCCAGGTTTCCGTGGGTGCCTACATGGACGATGGCGTCTGCGCCGAATACATCTTGCAAATACCGATAGGTGGCGATATACTGATGGGGTGGCGGAACTTCTGGGTCATGAAGAATCTTGCATACTCTGCCATCGCATCTGGGCCCTGCGCAACCTCTTTTCGGCTGGACACAAACTACTGCGTTGCCAAAGTTGATGCCCGTCACTAAAATCTTGCTGTCGTAAACCATCGCCGCGGGGACTCCATTCATCTCCTCACCGGGCGGATTGCCCCATACGCTGCTTATCCTCTCCTTCACCTTTTGAGTGAAACCGTTGAACCATTGCAGATATTCATCCAAACTAACGAAAGTCAGAACTCCCCCTTTGCTTACGATTTCATCGACGGTAGTCCATCTGAATTCGGAGATGGCTTTGCGTTCCATGATGGTTTGGATGAGCTGATGTCCATCTTTTGGGGGGTTTTCGATTTTATATCCTTCCGCTTTCATCCTGTTCAATATTCTCGCCACGCTTTCCAGGGTATCTAAATGAGCGCCTCCGCCGACTGTGGCTTCCACAGAAGCGCACGGGTTGTTGTGGAGGATAAAGGCCACTTTCCTCTCTTCAGGCGGTTTTCTCCTCAATTTTATCCACTTTTTCACCCGATGACAAAGAAAGGCGCATCTTTCTTCGATGTATCCTCTACTTTGGATGATATTCCCCGTTTCTTCCTCTTCTGTTCTAATCGGTCCGCCGATGATAATCGGTTCGATTACCCCCTCAAACTCAGGCATAGCAATCGACCAACTGATTTCCGACGACAGTCCTTGCGCATCCTCTCGCCACTCGTCAATCGTTTTATAGTAGGAAACGACAGGTTGAAAGACGGGAACGCCGAGCGTTTTGAGTATCTCCACACCCCGCTGAGCGTTTTCTTTCTCCTCTAACTTTTCATCTTCTCCTTTCCTTCTACCCAGGAAAAAAGTGAGAAGTTTGACCAAAGCATCTATTTGTGGAGTTCCATCCTCCTTTATGAAATATTCCAAGATAACCTCTCCGCTCCCCTTAGTGCCGAGCCCTTTGTCCCTCGAACTATAGGAGAAAACAGGGATGACGTTTAACTCCAGGCTTTCCAATTGTCGGATGAGAAAATCTTCAATTGCTATCTCGCCGTTGACCCAATAGTAACGGGAAAAAAGGATGCCCACCGTTGGAACGTCTTTTGGCTTGTACCACTCAAGGTAGGCCTCAACATCTGTAAAGTAGGGGACGGGTGCATCCGGATGATACACCCCTTCCCAAGGAACCGGCTCAGGCTCTTCTACATCTAAATTAAGCCCGAAAACCCCCCTGCCGATATAGCGGAAGAGGTTTAAAAGATTTTCTCGCCCACCAATAGTGATATAGCTTTGGCATTTGGCAACCACCTTCATATCCACTGTTGAGAGTTTCCAGAAGGAAGGTTCATGGCTGAGGCAGATTATCGGGATGTAAAGCCCAAGTTCCTTCAATTTCGGTTCCAGCTTTTCCCAGATGCTACTTTGGGAGCGGTATAGAAGGATTAAATCAGCTTTACTCAGTTCTTCTAAAGCTTCCTCTATTTTGGCTGGTTCTCTCTCCAACAATTTTGAAGAGTAAGCCGTAAAGAAAAAGAGATCGAGTTCTTTGCTCACCCGCACAAGCGGGGGGATGTGGCTGTCCCACATAATCGCACTGATCTTCATACAAAAACCTCCTATTTCTCGGTTCGCTTATTTCTGAAGTTGGAAAATCAATTATCTTTTTCGCTCCTTAGCCCCCTACGGGTTTTATGGGAATCACATTTGGTCTTCCTGACTTGTTATTTACAACCACCTCTACACCGTAGACAGATTCTATGTTCTTCTGAGTGAACACGGATTTTGGGACGCCTGTTGCAAATATTTTTCCGCTATTTAGCATGATTATTTTATCAGAATATCTTGAAGCAAGGTTTAAATCATGCATCTTCTGAGGCTTTCCAGGAAAGGTGAGGGCGTCTTCCCATGAGCACGGCATCAAATACGGTAAGCGAAAAAGCATCTTC
>DTYX01001075.1 GCA_012961655.1 Candidatus Poribacteria bacterium | reverse complement strand
TGTTGATACAAAAATCAAAAGAATTTAAAGAAAATCGTGATAAATTGAATCGCGAGGCAAATAAATTGTCTGCAAAAGATATAATTTTCCTTCCGGATTTCATGTTATTGAGTCAGATCCAGCAAAACTTCAGGAGAGAATTGTCGAAGATGAATTAGGCCCGAGAGAGTCGTATCGGCGAATTTTAAAGAACGATTACGATGTGATTCCTACGGTAAATGGCAAATCAGCTCTAGATTATGTGAACAATAACCCTGTGGATGTGGCGTTAGTGGATATCAAAATGCCGGATATAGATGGCATTGAGGTGTTGAAGCAGATTAAGCAGATTCAGCCTCATATAGAAGTCATCATAATAACAGCTTTTGCTTCCGTAGAGAATGCTAAGAATGCGATAAAATATGGCGCCATGGATTATTTAGTCAAACCACCAAGTGTTAGGGAACTTCAGGCAACTGTCAGGAAAGCGATAGCCAAGAGAATACAGCGTATGCAATATGATGAGAAGCTTTCTGGGCTTCTACAAGTGAGCCAATCGATTGTTTCCAGTTTGGATACTCAGGATGTTAAAAAAAATATCTTGGATTGGGTGGAAAAACTGTTTCAAGCTCAGATGGTCTGGCTGGCATTATATAACTCACAATCTGAAGAATTTGAGTTGACTGAGACTAGAGGTCCTATTTTAAAGGCATTTTCTGATGTTGGAAAAGGGATTATTGAAGCCGTTATTGCCGAAAAACAGACCATTATAACACCGGATGTAATGACTGATAAAAGGATAAGATATAAAGACATCGTCTTGGATTCTGAAATCAAGTCGATTGTAGGATTGCCTTTAATGGTTCGGGACAAAGTTATCGGTGTCTTAGGATTTTCTTCGCCGCAGTTTGAGGACAAGCAAAGCATTGAAACAACAGAGATGAATTTCCTGACAATTTTCGCCAATCATGCTGCTATCGCTTTGGAAAACGCGCGATTATATTCAGATTTAAAGGCTTCCGAGCAGAAACTTCAGAAGAGTCTTGAACAAGTAACAGCATCGCTCGAAGAGAAAGAAGTGCTTCTGAGTGAAATTCATCATCGGGTCAAAAATAATATGCAGATTATTTCCAGTATGCTCAGACTTCAGGGAAGATATATCAAGGACGAAACTTATCTTCAAATATTCAAAGATAGTCAAAATCGAATACGCTCGATGGCTCTGATTCACGAGAAACTTTGTCAGTCGGAAAACATGGCCAACATTGATTTAGATAGTTACATCAGGGATTTGGCAAATAGCCTGTATCGTACTTACGCAATTGCAGAGAACGTTGAACTAAAAATAGATGTTGAGAATGTTTCACTTTCAATCGATTCTGCTATCCCCTGTGGATTAATTATCAACGAATTGATTTCCAATGCCCTGAAATATGCCTTCCCTAATGGTAGAGAAGGTGAAATTAGCATCAATTTTCGCCGTATTGGAGATGAAGTTGAGCTTGTCGTCAAAGATAACGGTATCGGCATGCCGCAAGATTTGGATTTGAAGCATGTCGAGTCATTGGGATTACAACTGGTTACTACTTTAGTGGAAAATCAACTTAGGGGTAACCTCGAACTATCAAGAACTGAAGGAACAGAATTCCGCATTACATTTAAGTAATACAGTTAAACACAGATTTCCACACGAATTTGTAGGAAGAAGAAAGCCCAATCGCCTTAGGGAATTTAATCATCTTTCACCCCCGATTCTCGCCCGTCCCGAGAATCGGGGGGATGTTCCATTGATAGCACAATGGCATCCGCCATTGGACACAAATAGACGGCCGGTGCCGCCTGCCTGTGCTTCGGGTATTTGATTACCTCGAACAGTTCGGCTTCCCGAATTCTTGCGAATTCGGCTACAGCCCACTACTTTCTCGCCAGACCTTCAGCGACTTTGCGAATACC
>DTYX01001074.1 GCA_012961655.1 Candidatus Poribacteria bacterium | reverse complement strand
TTCCGCTGAAGACGTAGCGGCGCGGCTCTGTCCCGCCAGTTGTCACCACCGTAAGACGAAGTCGTCGGGCTCCGCGCGGTTACTTCGTGAACCGCTTCGCGTAGCGAACAGAGGGATGACGCTACGTGATTTCCAAAGTAGCGGCGCGGCTCTGTCCCGCCAGCGGCGCAGAATGTGCGTTTTAACGTTAAAATTATTATTTTGAAATCAAAAAAAAGCTAAAGGAGCAGAAGAAAGATGCCGATAATTATATATAGGAATATCGTCTTTTGACAACATTACAAACTTCCACATAAATCCGATGTGAACGCAAAAGGGAGGCGCCGAAAAGTGTGTATACTATTCCAGAAACAGTAATATCATCAGAAAACTCTGACGTCATCCAGAGGATTTCCATAGAAAAAACCGTTCAGTCTATTCCAACAGCCGACGCCGGTTTGGTTTTCCTACATGATAGCATTAAAAACGTTTTATTTGTAAGGTCTGCCGTGGGATTTTCCTACAGCGAAGTATCACAAATGAGAATAAAACCGGGAGAATCTGTAGCTGGAAAAATCTTTCAGACGAGGAATCCGCGTATCTATCGATCCAGCGCCGAAATTATACAGGAAATGGCAAATCTGCAACCCCAAAATAGATATTTCTTTATAGCCGGAAGGAAAAAATGGTGTAACCCTTGTAGCATCATCAGTTTTCCGCTGATTATAGGAGAACAGTATCTTGGGGTGCTTGACCTGTACAGTTTTGAAAAATCTATTCTTTTCAGCGAATCTGATTTAGCAATTGTAGGAATGATGGTAAACCAAACGCTACCATCGAACGCTTCCGTCCCTATACAAAGAGAGAACAGAATAAGCGATATGCGCTCACCAGCCGAGCGGAAAATTCAGGAAACTATCGATTTTCTCAAAGCCTCTGGGGAAAAAATTCTGGTAGTTGACGACGAGGCTTCGATACGAGAGCTACTGCGGGAATTTCTAGAAACAAAAGGATACGATGTCGCAACAGTTAGCGGTGGAAAAGAAGCGATATCCAAGCTGGAAACAGAAGCATTCCATCTCGTGCTTTTGGACATCAAAATGCCAGACATAGATGGAATAGAAACCTTACGTAGAATAAAAAAAATAGACGAAAATATAAGTGTCATCATGGTAACAGGTGTGCTGGATGAAAATTTAGGAAATCTATCGCTAAAATTAGGCGCCAACGATTACGTGACTAAGCCTTTTGACTTTAATTATCTGGAGGAAACTATTGCATTGCAAAGTTTCATCGCCAGTTGCTGATACAAAGTCTCCGTTTTTTCCACCATCCTTCGGACATCAAAAGCAGCAGCTCTTATTTTTCCTGCTCGCCCCATTTTGTGAGCTAAATCCTTATTTTCCAAAAGTCTCAAGACAAATTCGGCTAAGCGGTGTGAATTTCGTGGAGGAGCTAACAATCCGGTTACCTCGTCTAAAACTACATCCGGTATTCCTCCTACTCTTGTCGCAACGACCGGTTTCCCCGCCGCCATAGCTTCGATTAACACTCTGCCGAGCCCCTCGTTAAGCGAAGGGAGAACAAATATGTCAAAGATGCTCATCAACTCAGGCACATCTTGTCTGTAACCCAAAAAAAGGAGATTTTTCCTGATTCCCAAATCGTTTGCCATCTGTTTCAGCTTTGCTTCAAGTAGACCATCGCCAACCACAACGAAAGTCGTATCCGGATATTTCCGTGCCACCAAAGCTGAGGATTGGATAAAATACTCTTGTCCTTTTATCGGTTCCAGTCTGCTTACCGTACCGACAATTGGACTGAATTCCGGAATGTTTAGTTCCTGACGCTTCTCTTTTTGAGAGACTTCGACATCGGAAAAACGGCTCAAATCTATACCGCAATGGATGGGAACGAACTTTTCAGGTGGAGCGATGCGCGCTCTGACATGGTCGCGTTTTCCCTGTTGCGTCAAAGTGATAATCCTATCCGTCAGCAACGCCGTTAGCCTTTCAACGAGAAGAATGAAACTGTTTTGCAAACGCCCAAAATAACCGTAGAATACATGTCCGTGCGGCGAATGTATGATGATGGGAACTTTACACAAAGCGGCTGCAATTCTACCCAAGATTCCCGCTTTTGAGGTATGTGTATGGACGATATCCGGATTTATACGCCGAATCGCCAAATACAACGTTATCAATGCCAGAACATCTTTTACAAGAGAAGGTTGTCGGCGCAGAGAAGGGATGAAGTGTATCTGGACGCCTGTTCTCTTTTCATACGCGTCAATATCCTGCTGTGGATGAATAGTCAAACCGCTGATTATCTGCGTTGAAATTTTTTCCTTGTTCAACTTTTCCGCCAGCAACATGACAACCTCCGGCGCCCCGCCCTTGTCCAGTCGGGTAATAATCTGTAGCACTCTGAGTTTTTGGGGCATCATAACACCTATGGCAACTGGGAGCGTTTCCCACCCCTTTATGGGGGAAGTTAGAGAGGGGTGGTGAGTGGTAAGTGGTAACCAGTAACCACTAACCACTCTACCACTTTCCCCGTCTTAATCACCAGATTCAGATTTTCTCTGATACACGAAGTCATAGACCATGGTTGCAATCGCTAATAGCAGCAAAGCGCCAGCAGCATCAATATAACCGCCCGGCTCAGCAACTATCTTTACGTGAGCAATTGCGAAGATATAACCAAGGACTATGCCTATTAAAGCTAATATGATGAGAATTAGGGATAATATTTTTAACACCACAGCTATTACACTCCTTTTACTTAAAATTTTACTTAAAAATTTAAAATCGGTAGAACTCCGTGCATTTGGCGCACACTGGAAAAGTTTTCTTTTTTATCACCTCCCTGTATCGGCGATACAGCTTGTTGTTCCAGACCTTTAGAAAACTTTCCGACTTGATGTTTCCTGCGATGTAGTCCATGCTCAGACACGGCCGAACTGAACCGTCAGGGAAGATGTACGCTTCCATCCATGGACTTTTACAACGTTGTGAGTAAGTTTGTGGAACAAACTGTTCGCCGCTGTAATATCTTTTAATCTCTTCGTCAGTGAAATCGGGGTAAAAGTAAACTTTTGTGTCATATCTTTTGTTTTTTACCCTGGCTATTTCACTTATCAAAGAATCTGTGTCGATTCCAGGATGTTCTCTTATGAAACCGCCCCAACTGGGCGACGTGATAAAAAACGCCTTCTGAAATTCTTCGTTGTGTTTCTCATAAGTTTCCTTTGAAAAAAATATTAGATGATGGAAACAGACGGAACTGACTTTCATATCCGCGCAGAGAGCGACAATTTCGCCCAAGTTTTGATAATTCAGTTCAGAAATTACAACCGCTACATTGATGAGCGGCTTACGCTTTCGGCTTTCTTCTTTTACATCCTGAATTCGCTTCACCCCGCGTACAATTTTACCAAAGGCGCCAGGCACTCCCCTTATCATGTCGTGAATCTCTGGCGTTCCATCCAGAGAGATAATTATCTCGTCCATGCCCACGTCCAC
>DTYX01001073.1 GCA_012961655.1 Candidatus Poribacteria bacterium | reverse complement strand
ATTACGCATCACGCATTACAGAATACCACCAGTAAAACTTGAGAAAACTAAAAAGAGACTGAGTTTCTTGGGGAAACTCGGTCTCTTCTGCAAGGAGGAACTATGAAAGCAGTATTCACCCTCGTGCCCTCAGAGTCGAGAAGACTATTAGCCAAAGCGACGGTTGCAATGCCGGAAGTACAAGTAGCAAAGGAGAAGGCGTACATCATTCTCTGCGGAGGCGTGACAAATGGCTTCATCGCTCAAGAACTTCTAGGCATTGAAACAGAACCGCAGCGATGTACAGCGGGCATCAGCAGCAAAAGGATGCTATGTGTAACTCCGGAGGAAGAGCGTCATATTCTCCCGATGGTGATTTACAAGGGAGAACCGGTCGATAAAACGATGCAAGAGGCTTTTGAAGATTTCCACATCGAAACCGTAGTTATCAAAGGTGGCAATGCTATTGACCCTGAAGGCAATGTCGGCGTCATCACATCGGGGTTCGACGGCGGGACCATCGCTGCTACAATCGGCACTGTGACATCCACAGGCTTGCAATACATCTTCCCTATCGGTTTAGAAAAACTGGTGCCATCAGTTAGGGATGCGGTGCAGTATGTTGGCGCCAAAACTTTTGATTACTCCTTGGGGGCGAATTTCGGGATGTATTGTATTTCGAAAGGCAAACTCATCACTGAAATCGAAGCCTTGAAAATCCTGGCAAATGTCGAGGCAAAGCATATCGCTTCTGGTGGCGTCGGTGGTTCCGAAGGCGCTGTCGTTTTGGTCGCCTGGGGCGGGGATGATGATGTCAAAAAAGCAATTTCCATCGTAGAATCCATTAAAGGCGAACCGCCTGTACAAGGATTGATAGGCGATTGCGAGGTTTGTAAATATGACTGCCGATACCAAGGATTTAAATATGAAGATTTACCGGAATATCTGAAGTAATTCGCTCTTATTTACACACATTGTTGGTGAGGTTATTAATGCGTAATGCGTTCTGAAATCGGTACAAGACCATCACTTACCACTCACCAAAGGAGGCAATTCAATGCGAGACTCTGAAGATTCTCGAAGACGGTCAAGGAGAAGCTATCATGATTTAGATGACTTCTTTCGGGATTTTGATAATGAGGAGACGAATATTCGCGCTTTAGCTCTGGTCGACCAACTATTAAGTTCGATGAACCCAAAAGATAAGAGAAGACCGCTATTATACCAGATAAGAAGGCAATTGATTGAGGATGAACTGTCGTTCAGGGAAGTCCGACAAATGATAATCGAAGCCCAACAGACGATAATTGAAATGGAAGGCGTCGTTGAAAAATTGACCGCGCCGGCGAATCGAGTCGGAACATATCTCGGTTCACCTAAGGAGGGAATAGCATATATCAATGTTGGCGGTTCGGATTACTACGCCAATATCGACCCACGGATGGAAATCTCTAATTTAAAAATTGGCGCGAGCGTTCTGATAAATGAAGCTTACGTCGTCGTCGGCGATTTGGGATATAATCAATCAGGGCCGGTGGGCCGAATAGCCGATGTGATGGACGATGGCCGATTACGCGTTGGGCAGGAACATGGTCTGCAAGCAGTGATACTTCAGCGCTCGTCGGATTTAAAAGACTCGCCGTTGAGAACAGGTGATGAAGTTCGCATCGACCCGAATTACAAAGTAGCGCTGGAACGATTAGGCACTCAGGAATCCCAGGAATACTATCTGGAAAAAGTGCCAGAGGTCCTCTGGAGCATGGTCGGCGGGCAAGATGAAGCGATTCAGGCAATCAAAGACGCCATCGAATTGCCACTTCTCCATCCTGAACTATTTCAGCGATTCCAATTCGCTCAACCGAAAGGCTTTCTCTTGCATGGCCCGCCTGGTTGTGGGAAAACCTTGATAGGCAAAGCCACAGCATATAATCTGACTCAGCAATTGAAAAACGAATTCGGAGAAGATACCGAAGGCTACTTTTTGCACATCAAAGGTCCTGAGATTCTCAATATGTGGCTGGGCGAATCCGAACGTAAAGTGAGGGAAATTTTCTCAATAGCTAAGGAGAAGAAAAAAGAAGGCGCATTGTCCTTCGTCTTCATCGACGAGGCGGAATCCATCCTCGGCACGCGCCGAGCGATTCGTTCGCACAATATCGCCAACACTGTCGTACCGATGTTTTGCGCGGAAATGGACGGCATCGAATCGCTGCAGGACGTGGTAATAATTTTAGCCACAAACCGCCCCGACCTCATTGACCCGGCAATCCTGCGCCCCGGTCGCATCGACAGGAAAATTAAAGTGAAACGTCCCGGCAAAGCGGAATGCAAGGAGATATTTGAAATCTATCTGACCCCGGATTTGCCGCTTGACCCCAAGTTACTAAAAGAATACAATGAAAATACTGAGGAAGCTGTGAATTACCTGATTGCCCAAGCCAACGATAGACTCTTCGAGAAAAGAGACGAGCACCGATTTCTCGAAGTGCATTTGCGTAGCGGCAAGCGAGATGTACTTTATTACGGCGATTTAGCCAGCGGCGCGCTCATCGCATCCATCGTCCAGCGCGCCAAAGAATCTGCGATTAAACGAACCATAGCTTCGAAAAGTGATGAGGGCATTTCGCTTGATGACATTCTGAATGCTGTATCCGAAGAATACAAAGAGAATGACATATTCCCGCCCACGGATAACACAGAAGACTGGATGAAGTTGCTGGATTACGACCCAGAGAACGTCGTCCGAATTACACCAATACGACCAGAGAAAATAGCTCGCAGAAAGACGCCAAGAAATATTATTTAATCATTATCATCTTTCTAGTAGAACTATCCACGTGTTAGGGTTAAAGGCTGTTGCTCACCTCGCGGAAATTGATGAGT
>DTYX01001072.1 GCA_012961655.1 Candidatus Poribacteria bacterium | reverse complement strand
GCGTCTCTTTTCCCTTTTTCTCCGTGTCTCAGTGCCTCCGTGGTTAGTTTTAAAAAAGCATTACTTGTTTAACACCATCAAAGATTGCTTCAATCAGCGTCGTCTGAAAATCAGCGGCTATATTATCTAAATCATCGGTTCCATCTCAAGCGCGGGATGCCCGACTTTCATCAAATGTTCCAGCACTTCATCTTCGGTGGTGGCGATGGTTTCGTCTGCTATCATGTCAAGGAATCCCTCGATGCCCTCTTCTTTAGCGCGTTCTTCCAGCATCGGGCCGATGTCTTCTTTCAATTCCTTAGTCATCCAGACGATGCGTTTAAATCCACCGTCGCCAAGGATGTATTTGGGACTGGCGATATATCGACGCGAATGGCCGACGAAACCGGGCGTCTGAAGTCCTCCGCCGACTGTGCCTGCCAGAGTTGAAAACCTCATGCCGCAAGGCGTCATGTCAATAAATTCTCTATTGACAATCATCACACCGTTGGTAAGCGGCAGGATTGCAGAAATGCACTCAAAGCAACCGCAGTTTTTGATAAGCGCGCCATTAGCAAAATAGCAGTGCGTATCAGCGAGGGTGAGATTATAGACATAATCGTACTCGCCATTATTCTTGATTACCTTTACATCAGTAACAATGTCAAGGAAATAATCTGCTTCAAGGGCTGCTCGAAGGACATTTGCTTCAGTCTTGTCCAATTTATCGATATTCGACAATTGACGTACATCTTTGAGCACTGCGCGTTTTTGAGGATGTTTAGAGGGAATTACCGCCGCAAACGTTGACAAATTACTGCCATGCATTTCGACTTTCCACACAGCGTCGGATTTTCGTACATTCCCAACAATCCCTAATCGTTTCAGTAGCAGTTGCAGGTGTCGCGCCGCGCTTTCATCCGAAATGCAAAGGTATCCTTCCGCAACATCCCATTTATCCGCATAATTTCGGATTCTAACGCTGCCGTCACCATCAAAAAGCCCAGCTATAAACGAGGCGATATATTCTTTGGGCAAATTGACCATTTTGCCGAGATGCCATTCGCCCTTCTTTCCAATTTGGATGCCAAAATGCTCGCATATTACCCCTAACACTGGATTATTAGCGTAGTAATGACGGCATAGTTTGGTTGGTTTGACAACCCTTCCATCAATCGTCGATGGCTCCTCTGATTTTACAGCTACACTCAATTTCCGACCAGGGAAAAGATGAGTATAGATTGTCGTAAATTCCTGTCCGAGTGCTTCGTCAGTATTGACGAAATCGATGTGATATTCGTATCTACCGCGCTTAGTAATTGAGCCGTCGGATGCTATCAAGCCTACCATATAGAACAGTTCCGCATCCAACTCATCAGGAATTTGGACGAATGAAGCGCCGTGACCTACAATCCGTATATTCTTTTTCCACGTATCCCAATCCAAGCCCAAATGAGAAATTGCTGTTTTTAAGTCTTTAAGACTCATCGATTTTACACCAACGGGAGATTGAATCGGAACTTGATTCACTGCTTGTCTCAATGAGTCATATTTCGCTGTCAACTGCTGTTTTATATCTGCAAGCAAATCTTCGTCGGCAACCCGAAAATCATCAGGCAAAATGTCAACGATTTCCACAGAGTTTGACGGCAATTCTAAATTGCGCAGTGAAAGTAACCTATCACCGACGTTAATCTGGTCAGCGCGTATCCACTGCAAATCCCCCCTAACCCCCCTTTGATAAAGGGGGGAAGCATTGAGTCTATCAACGGCTATCTCGTGATTCGGGGTGAGCGCCAATTTAGTCCCCGATTTCGTGTTTATTTGAATCAGGTTATCCGGCGCTTTAAAGCGTTGCAGTGCAACAATGGGTTCATGTTCAGCTTTTCCTTCATGTAGCGTCAGGGCTGATGAACCAACGTAACTATCGCTGCCGTGATGCCTGTCAATAAACTCGCTGGCTTTGACTGCCTCTCCATTGATTATAAGTTCAGTATCACCGACAACACACGAAGTCATCGGGTCTACAATCATGGAATATGCGCTGAAACTCGTCAGAGCGCCTCGGGAAGCTTGGGCAATATATTCGTTCACACCAGTCCATTGCCCAAGCTTTTCGTCAATAACATCTCCTTTCGGTATGGGTTGATTCGGGCCTGTTGGAATAATCTGATAGTTGGCTCTGGCATCCAACCAGCTATAACCTCCGCAAAGCCCAGACCGCTCTGGAGTAATCGCGCAAACATGAGTGGGGGCGAAGGACTGGCAATTCTTTACAACTATGCCTTGCACAAGGTAGTTATGTGTGTCCTGGACGCTGAAGTTATAGACCCTTCGATCTTTGTTCTCAATCTCCTCGATGCTCTTCACTTTTTCGATTGTAATCGTTGAGTCGCACCACTGTGAAAGTTCCACGAAGGCAGGGTGGGTTATGTTGACTTTATCCAGTAGGTGGTCCAATACAAGACGCATCTTCTCTTTGGATGCTCGGCATTGCCCATCTATCCAAGCTCTTACGCTCTTCCTATCCACGGGCAACTTGCTAATTTTCACGTTGCTAGCTTCGTCTTGAAGCAATTCCTCAAGCAATTTGCCACATTTTTGGGGCAATACATCTGTCCTCGAAACGTGGTTCACATCAAAGTTGAAGCGCGCCATTTCCATCTTAACTCGCTTCTGTGGATGTTCGGAAGAGATGAGCTTTCGAAAGCGGATGTAGTCATGATAGCTTCGTGTACCCACCTGGAAGCCACGAGTTATCTCACTAATATAAGATGAGATACTCAGTTTTTTGAGCAATAGCATCGTATGCTGCGATTCCTTGTAGCTTCTCGTGGTAATCATGATGTGACTATCAGTGGCGTGTCCACCGCCATCAAAGAGCCCACGTAGGAAGGAAGCTACCAAATGTGGTGAAAATGTTGAAATAATTTCACCAGTCCATTTTTTGCCAATGCCCAGACCAAGCATCAACCTGCCAGCAATTTGGCTGTTGGCAATCGATACATTTACATCATTGTCTGACCTGGATGTACTGGCCTCTGTAATGTACATTCTCGGCTCAATGTTGAAAGTAGCGGTAATAATCTGATTGAAAATATCCGTCAATGCCCTTTCAGCATTGGTAAACTGCAGAACTGACCCATTCCCTCTTCTTCTTACGCAACCACCAGAAGCCACTAAGCCGGCAGCATACATCAAGTCTTCATCGATAAACTGCTTCTGAAGTTTACAACCGTTGCTGATGCCAAAGACATTAATCTCCGATTTAACATCATCCCAATTCATATCAACGTTGGCGCAAATATGCTTCAATTCTCCAAGCTTCAATCGAGGCCGACTGAACTTTTCGTTCGCGTGGAATATACCATAGAACCTGCCATAATCAAATCCCAATTCGCGCGCTGCTTCTGCCCACGTACCGTATTTCTCCAAAACCTGTTGTCCAAGTTTATCAATGAACTCGTCATCGAACACCTTGATGTCATCCGGCAGGTAGTCAATGATGAATGGTTTTGAGATTCCACCAGTATTGTAGCCGTTCAGCGATATTGTGGAAGTGGAAATCAAACGGTCATCAGGTTGAAGTTCGGCTGCCTTTATCCATTCCAAACCCTCCATTTTGTCTACAAGCACTTTATGGTTACCGGTCAACACGAGTGAATTGCCATTGCTCAGTACGATTTTGCTTAACCTGGATGGCGCGGGGTTGATGAAAGTCTCCTCTACAGCCTTCGCCTCAAATCTATTTTCATCCCCCTTAGAAAAGGGGGCCAGGGGGTTGTAATTAAAGGATAAAACGTTGATATTAGAAACTTCCGCAGAATCCTCAATGAGTTTCTCCACAGGTTTAAAGGAGCCATCAGATAGGACGATATCCTGTCCTGCTGGTACGCAGAGGATACAAGAATAATACGTATCCACCGATTCATCAGTCATGCCTGCGATACGTTCGTCGCGCTGATGATAGGCTTTTCTAGCCTCTTCACGCAATCTGAGAACATCTTCTTCAGTAGTGTAGATTCTCACCTGCACCCTGTCCACGACGGCGCCGTATTCTTGATGTAACCTTGCATGTATGATGTCGCCGAAGTGTTTAATTTTAAATCCCTGTTCTTTGGCATCATTGCTGATTCTCAACCAGTTGATGTCGCGCTGTCCATTGTGCCATGCGCCTGACGCCCCGTTGATGTATGTGTGAATCATCCGTTCTAAGATAGCTTCAAATTCTTCCTGCATCTCCCTGCCGTATACTTCGACGACGACGCCCAACGGTAGTTGACTGCCCGCCTCGATGTCGTCAATTTCAGGACCGAATAGTTCGATCTTTCCGTCCGTCACATCATCCGAATTTTCCAACATACGGAGATATTCAAAAGATGGTGTGCGTTGTCCGCCGAACTCCACGTACATATCATCTCTGCGAATGACTTCGCCCTCGAAAGCCGGCCCGTAGGATACGGGGATGGGGACTTCATGAATTTCCACTTTGAGCCCGCGCACTTCGATGGCTTTGGCGACGATCTTTTCGTAAATCTCTTCGGGAGGGAATTGCTTCGGCATCGCTACAACGTGCTCATACGTGCAGATACCAGTGGGTAAAATTTCGGGAATGTCGGTATCGGCAATGGTCGGAAAACCGTAATTGATAGCGCCTGCCGCTTGAGCATACTTCTCATCGTCAACTTCTCCTAACGCTATAACAAAAGCGAAGGTGCGGTTTTTATTGTAAAGCAAATTACGCCAATAATCTCCGGGTTGAACACCGCCGAAGGACATCGCTACTCTCGCCGCGAACCCTAACGGAAATACTGTCGCTGTAATGTCTTTGCCAAAAGGTACGAGCCGCGTTTCCCAACCCAGTTGCACGCCCTCTTGGCGCAACTGTTCAGCCATGTTCTTGCCGTCAGTGGTTGCAGTCATGAACACATATAGGTTTTTCTCTTGAAGTTCACGCGCAATTCTGACCGCGATTTCATTGTTCGGCGCACAACCGACAATGGCGGCGAATCCGGGGGCAGTACCATCCACAAACTCCAATCCACGTTTTCGGAAGATAAGGTCATCAGCCGCGCCCAACCAGTAATCATCTCCTTCGTCGGGACAATTTTCCGCTATGTGGTATGGTACGGGGTCTTCCAGATATTTTAACACTTCAATGATTTCATCGGCGAATAGCGTCGCCATACCTGCGTCCAGCGCGTTGCCGAGATATGGCAACCACATTTTTTCCGCTGGCACAGGAGGTAAAAGCATCTTCGCTTTATCCAACACCGGATGCATATCCGCTATTGTCCGCACTTCCATGCCCGTCATAGCATAAATGACGGGCAGGAAATATCCTGTATTCGGAAATTCTACAACTTGCTCTGGACCGAATTTTTCGGTCGCTTCCTTGAGCGCTTTCTCCGCTCTGCTGACAATCTTCTGCGCTCCTCTAATTGCCGCAGAGGCAATGATTCTTGACATTATTCTACCTCCAGTTGTCGTCTCATTTCCATATCGTAAAGAACTCTTTCTCGCGCCCCTTCAATTCCGAGCGCTTTTCGCTTTTTATCTATGTGGTCAATTATCAAACCAGCCATCTTCGATGGGTCGGGTTCACAAGCCCACATTCCACCGAGTATGTTTTCGTATCCCTTGAACAACAGGTCCGTCAAGGCTTTGCTTCCGGTTGTTGGAAATCTCACGCCAAATACGGTGTAGACGCCTGATGCCACGAAGTAGTGTCCGATGGAGATGGCTTTTTCGCTCATCCACTCCGGCGCTGCTCCGGCAGCGGGCAAGTCGCTAATATCGTCGCCCAGGCTTAGTCTGCTGTTTTGCTTTCCAACATTGACCATTTCGGTCAAAGCGATGAGAATTCTTGAGTTATCGACACATGAACCAGCGTGTAGCACAGGTGGTATTCCAACAGCTTCGCACACCTCAGCGAGTCCAGGGCCGGCTTTCAACGCCGCGGTTTCTGGTTGCATCAGTCCGGCTTTGGCTGCCGTGATAGCGGAACATCCCGTTTGCACGACAAGAACATCGTTGGCGATTAACTCTTCGATAAGTGGAACATGAACGGAATCTAGAACTACACATGCGTTGTTGCATCCAACAACACCCGCTACGCCTCTGATTCTGCCGTCTATGATGTTGCTGTTAAGCGGCCAGTATGAACCTCTGAAAGTTCCACCAAGCATGTAGTTGACGTACTCGTGGCTGAAACCGGCTATCAATTCAGTTTCTTCACCTTCTGGTATATTTACCTCTCCCCTGTTGGGATAATTCTCGATAGCTGTCCTGATTATCGCTTTAGCTGAGTTAATAGCGTCTTCTTCATCAAAGTGCATGTGAACAGCGCCTGGTATCTTGGCTTTTTCGGAAGTTGTAATCAACTTCGTATGATAGCATTCGGATAGCTGAGAAAGTGATTCCATGACACACTGTACATCTACTACCATCGCTTCGACTGCCCCTGTTACCAGAGCAAGTTCCTGTTGCAAAAAGTTTCCGGCTAACGGGATTCCGTGTCGAATCAGAACTTCATTTGCGGTACAGCATATTCCAGCGAGATTTATCCCTTTAGCTCCAACTTTTTCCGCGAGTTCGAGCATCTCAGGGTCACCAGCGGCGACCACAATCATCTCCGAAAGGAGCGGTTCATGACCGTGAACCACTATGTTTACTTTATCCTCGGCGAGAACACCGAGATTAACTTGTGAACGCAATGCCTGGCGGTTGCTATCAGACCAGGGTTGTCCTGGAGTGCCGAACATTATGTCCTGCAATTCCGTTGCAATCATCGAACCGCCCCAACCATCCGCCAGCGCCGCGCGAGTTCCTTGAAGCATCAAATTCTCGTAATCCTGGTCGACGCCCATGTGTGTGCGATGCATAATCTCGACTATCTCCCGGTCTATGCCTCTGGGTACAACGCCAAGTTCACGCCAAATCTGCTGTCGTTTTTCTGGCGCTCGACTGATAAATTTTATTTCTCCCATTTGCTGCCCAAATTCTTGAAGCGCCGCGTTACCGACATCTTCTGCAATCTCTTCTTTTGTTCTTCCCTCAGTTTCGATTTCATAGACGTCGGCTACTTTCTTCAGTTTCTCTTCATCCTTAATCTCATAACCGGGCACTTCGCCTCGGGCAGCTTTGATAAAGTTTATGGCAACTGCTCTTCCGTGGTCTGAATGAGCAGCAGCGCCTCCGGCTATCATTCGGACGAAATTTCTCGCAACGATGGTATCAGCGGTTGCTCCGCATACACCATGGTCTCTTCTACCTGGGATAATTCGACAGGGGCCCATAGAACAGAGACGACAGCAAAGTCCATCCACGCCGAAACGACAGTGCGGGGTCTGCGCGCTCGCCCTATCCCATACTAACTCGATATCCGCTGTCTGAGCAGCTCTAATTAGCCCCTGAGAAACGGAATCGAAAGATTTTTCTTCTCTTTCCTCAGAATTGGACATTACATTAACCTCCTATGATTGGTTGAAAATTGAATCTGTTTTCTGAGTTAATCTATACTTTAACGGTAAGTATGAATATCTTACGTCACTCGTCACTCATATTCTCAAACATTATCTGAACGTCTGTAGCAAGTCTGGAAGGGCAGTCTAACATTATTGCACTTTGAGTTTATCAAGTTGCGCTTTAAGCATCTCTATCTCTTCGCGTTGGAAAGCTATTAGCCTATCCTTCTCTGTCTCCGCCAAATGGTTTTCCAATTTTAATTCTACTTTAACCAATCTTCGCCAGATTAGTAAAAATTGTCCTACCAACCCAGCAATGACTAAGGCTAGCATACCTAAAGCGATTTGTAGCCAAAAGCGCAAATCATCAAAACGCTGATTCATATCATCAAAACGCTGGTTTATATCATCAAAACGCCGGTTTATATCATTAAAACGCCGGTTTATATCATTAAAACGCTGGTTTATATCACCAAAACGCTGGTTCATATCCTGCCGCAAGTCATCGATACGCTTGTTGGTATCTTCAATACGCTGATTCAGCATCTTTTGTCCTTCTTCAAGGTGTATAAGTCGTTCTTCTATCGTAGGTTTCTCAGCGGCAGTCGCTGAGAAACTTACGATGGGCATCAGCGCGATAATTATGATTGTAAGTTTCACTCCTATCACCCACTGCGTTAATATTGCTTGCTTATCGTTTCTTTCAACTTTTCAATTCCATCCACTATATCAGCCGCGGGTTTAATCCGTCCCGAACCTTCCATAGCCGAAAGAACAACTTCGTCGCTATACGGCAAACAGATGGTCATTGTGCCGAAATCGACATTTTCCCTGATAAAATCGCACTCAATCTCGCTTCTGACTTTATTTCCTACGACAAATATCCGTTTGATACTTATATCTTTTGCAAGTTGAGCAATTTTTCGGCCGGTCTCGATGCTTTGTCTGCTTGGTTCAAGGACTATTATAAAAGCGTCAACAGCCGTTGCGGTTGCCCTACCAAGATGCTCCACTCCCGCTTCCATATCTAAGATGACAACTTCATCACGCGCTATCAGCAGATGCATCAATAACGCTTTGAGTAAAGCGTTAGCCGGACAGGCGCATCCAGTACCTCCCCGCGAGATGGTCCCCATAATGAGAAGCCTTATTCCATCATGCTCTACCCAGTATTTTTCGGGCAAATCGTCTACTTTCGGATTCAGCCGAAAAAAAGTGCCGATGCTATCCGGTTGGACACCCATTCGCTCTTCGATAAGTTCATGCAGCTCCGAAATAGGCGTTATCGATTCTGGATTGGGAATACCGAGCGTTCGCGCTAAGGTTGTCGCGGGGTCGGCATCTACCGCAATAACCTTCCGTCCCGCGCGTGCGAACGAAAGGGCCAACAAGGCGGTCAAACTGGTCTTTCCTACTCCGCCTTTGCCTGTAATTGCAAGTTTCATAATATTGTCCTTATTATATATTTTACAGTATATATTGTACAAAAACATCGACAATCTATCAAGGGAATTTTTACAAATCACTTTTCCTATATCCGCAACGGTCTCTTTGCAACGGTCTCTTTCCCCAAAAGGTCGATAATCGCCGGTAGGTCAAGGTCTAATCCTCTTTTTCCCCATTTTACTATTGAAACAATTTCAAAAATATGATAAAATCAAAGTTGCTTGAAATAACACTACAATTTTATCACAACAAAATTAAAAAAACAAGAAAAAATTACGGAGGCGTGAAAATGGAAAAACGTCTACTAAGAAACCGAAATGCTTGCCCGTAGTTTTGACAAAAGAAGAGGTACGCTAGGTCATAGATGCGATGTCCGACATTCATCAGTTGATAGCAAGATTGCTTTACGGTTTGCGGCTGATGGAGTGTTTGCGTCTTCGAGTCAAAGACATCGATTTTGAACAGAGTCAAATCTTTGTTCGCGAACAGAGTCTTTTTTTCACACCTGCTCACCCGCTCCTTTCGCCTTTGCTTTTCGAACCTGTTCGTTCCTCACCGACGCCTGGCGCTTCGCTGGGCTTACGGCCGCCTTCAGGCGTGCAG
>DTYX01001071.1 GCA_012961655.1 Candidatus Poribacteria bacterium | reverse complement strand
CTCAAAGTACAGGTCACTACCCATTTCACCGACATACGTCATCCCGGTGTTTATCCCGATTGAAACGTCCAGATTCAGTTCTTTTAGGCCGTCGCGAATGTCCAACGCCGCGAGGATGGCTCTCTCAGCATCGTTCTCATGTGTTATGGGCGCGCCGAAGAAGGCAAGCACACAATCGCCGATAAAACGGTTTATGCTACCCTCATAATTGATGGATATGGTGTCCACCATCATCTTGAAACAGTCGTTCATGGTATCCACGTACTGTTCAAGCGGCATCTCTCTTGCCATTCCTGACGAGCCGGACACATCTGCAAATACGGCAGTGACAAGTCTGTATTCCCCCTGCATCTGCTTTGCGCCTGCGAATAATCTGTCCGCCAGGGATTGTGGAATCCTGCTTTGAAGCTGCTTCTGCATGTCCTCCAGCTTGGGAATAGCGACGCTCGGCGGCGCAGCTTTTGGCGCTTCTTTAGCAAGCTCTCCGACTTTTGTGCCACATTCCATGCAGAACTTCGCTTCTTCAGGCAGTTTTGTCCCGCATTTTAGACACACGTTTTCTAACTTTGCCCCGCATTCCATACAGAATTTGGCTTCTGTTGGATTTTTATGATGGCATTTGGGACATTCCATGATAAAGTCTCCTTCTATTCTTCTATTATGAAAAAACCCAGTTACAGCCATTTCAGATGTTCTGCCCGCAACCCCGGCAAATAGTCAATACAATATCCCATTCGGCGTATGTCCTCACAACAGCAAAGGCATTCACATGTGCCTGGTTCCGTTCGGAAATGAATCCGCTCTAAAATCGGTCGGATAAATAGCACTGCTCTCATCGCAACGTGAACTGCCCAAGATGATGGTTGAGCGAGACCTTGATAGTCGATACCGATTGCTGCATACCGCGGGTTGAAAATGAGCGCGAGGACGAGCTTTTCGATGCCCCGAGGAGGCAACACGATATCATCGTCCAAAAACATGGCGTAATGGGCAGTCCCCAATTGTTTGGCGCGGTTACGGGCGCGGACAATAGCGTCGAAACGTCCCTCGCGGGGCAACCGGAGGGGCCCTTTGATTACATAGTGTTCCAATGCCACGTCACCCTGGTTTTTTAAAGCAGAAAGCACAGGTTCACGAATCGTTCTCCCCGGCCCAAGCACGGTTAAAACATCGACCGGAATCATCCTATACTCCTTTCCGAAGGAACACAAACTAACACTAAAGTAATATCATTGCGAGCAAAGCGAAGCAAGTCCAAATAGGCATTCCCTAGCACATCTCCTAATAACTCGCGGGCTGTCATCTCCAAAGACATCTGCTTTTCATCTGCTGGCTGCGCCTGGAAGAACTCTAATGCTCTCTCTAAGTAGCCAATCGCCTCCTGGTTTGCATACATCCCTTTTGCCTTCTCTCCTGCTTTCAGCAAATAGTCGATGGCTTTAGGAAGATAACCGCTCTGGGAATAATGCCAGGCGAGTTCCTCATAAAACTCCTCGATTCTATCTTGATAAAGCCTTCCTATAACCGACGCGCATTGTAAGATAATGAAACCTCCTGTAATGAATTTCGCCTCTCTTTAACATGCGGATACTTTTGCCACAACCAAGGTTATATCATCTCTCTGAGTTGTTTCTTTGCAATGAAGGGAAATCGCATTGAGAATATAATCCTTGATATAAGTTGCAGATTCCCCCTTCTTTTCTAATATTATCTTT
>DTYX01001070.1 GCA_012961655.1 Candidatus Poribacteria bacterium | reverse complement strand
TTTATGTCGGAGAGTTCACTGCCGAAGATGCGGAATTTGCCCTCTACAATATGGTTGGCTTCGGTGAGGAGGGTTTTTATGCCGTCTGAGCCGAGAATTTCTTTGAGGGCATCGGAGGATGGAAAAGAGAAAAGATATTCGATATTTGTTATTCGAGAATCGGGAATTGGGATGCGTTTATAGTAGCCGCTCTTTAAGCCGAGTTTGTATAAGGCGAAGAGGGAGACTTGGGTAAAGCCGAGTTGATGGATGGTTTTGAAAAGATGTTTTAAACGCAAAATTGCCTACTTCATCACACCCGCACGGACGTGAACGTACCGTGCTACAAATACAAAGACGACTAAAGTCGCCTAATCCGCTTTAGCGGGCTTCGTAAAACTAGCACAGTGGATTTATCGCCGTGCGGGAACAATAACCACAAATTATGCTGATTTTTCAGGATCTTGCTAACATGGTTGGCACAAACAAAAGTAAGATAGGCAACAGGCTAAAGATTGACCAAATAATTGCTTTTTTGATTTTTCCCTGTTTGTATGACTTCCACGAAATTATTGTTGAAAGTACAGGAAAAATCACGCCATTCCAAAGCAAAATCAGAGTCATTGGACTTTGCTTTTCGCCATAAAAACCATCTGGATCTGTGTCAAAGAAAAGTAACGTAGCAAATAATGTATACAAAAACAGAAATATCCACGGCAATATCACTGTTAATTGTGAAATTATCAGTCAATTCCACAACTCTCCATTTTCATATTCTTCATCCTGCGAAAAACTCATATTTCAATCTTCTTCCCATCACTCCGCAAAGACTCGACTGCCGCGAAGCTGGCTTTTGTCACACCAATCAACTGCTCATAGGGGATGGGTGGTTTACCGGTTTTTACCGCTTCAATCAACGCACCCATTTCATCCTTCCAGCCTTTATCTTGACCGAGGCGATTCTTAATCATTTTGCGTTTTCCATCGTGAATCATCTCTAATGAGCGATAGTCATTCAGCGTAGCAACTTTGCCGCCGCCGAAGACTTCTACGCGCTCTTTCGGCACGGATTTATCGCCGTTGGCGAGATAATCCACAACACCAATCGAGCCATCGGGGAAGGTAAAGGTCATACTGACGTTATCTTCGCGATATTTGCCATTATCGGGCAGAGCATACGCGCTCACCGCAATTGGCGATTCGCCAACCAAAAAGGTCACAAAGTCAATGAAGTGACATCCCTCGCCAACGATTCGTCCGCCACCGATTTCGGGGTCGTGAATCCAGTGCTTGAGAGGGAGATAGCCGGCGTTGATTCGATAATGCACATAGAGCGGCTCAACGCGGTCGGCATAGAAAGCAGAAAGTTCTTGGGCGAGCGGGGCAAATCTGCGGTTGAAGCCGACTGTCAGTATTCCGTTATCAGTATTCAGTAACTGCTCACTGATTACGGATAACTGATTACTGTCCACTGCTAAGGGTTTTTCTACGAAGACATTTTTACCAGCTTTTAGAGCTTGCACGACCAAATCAGCGTGCTGGTCATGACGGGTAAGAATAGCAACGGTATTCACATTCTCATCATTAATAATTTCATCTGCGCTGGAGGTGGCGTAGCCAA
>DTYX01001069.1 GCA_012961655.1 Candidatus Poribacteria bacterium | reverse complement strand
GTAGTAGCGCAATTTATTGCGCCTGTTTGTAGTAGCGCAATTTATTGCGCCTGTTTGTAGTAGCGCAATTTATTGCGCTACGAACGGCGGCTATGAAGTGCTACTTTGAATATTGATAACACGAGGCGTAATGATGACGATAATCTCAGAAGTTTTCTCCACAGTTTCTGCCTTTTTAAATAAACTACCCACAAAGGGAATATCACCTACGATGGGAATTTTGCGCTCGATGTTTTGTTGATTGGACTTTATCATGCCGCCGATAAGCACTGATTGTTCGTCCTCCACATCGACGTAGACGCTGATGGTGCTATCCTCGGTGATGGGTGCGTTAAAATCGGTGAATTCGATAAAATTACTGGACTTTACCTGCGTGATATCCAAACCTATCGTGCGTTTACTCTCCTCGCTCTCTTCGGTTTTAGTTATGTGGGGCGTAATAGTGACGTTGACACCGACATTTTCCAGAAAGTCGTAGTTGTATATCGGTTCCCCTAACCAATCGCCCACACTCACCGCGGGTGTCGTTTCCACGCTTTTAAGATATGGAATATTCCTGCCCCTACTTAACGACACGGTTTTATTATCACGGGTAACAATAGAAACGGATGATAAAGTTCTGAGCTTGTTTTCCTTCATAAGCGTATAGAGCAAAGCCTTATATTCTTCTGTCATGAGGGTATAAGAAAAACCTGTAAGTTCTTGTTCCAATTGTAGATTAGAGGAGGCGGACGCGGTGAGGCTATCTTCCTTATCGCCGTCGCGTTTCCACAGCCGCGTAGGTCTATTTTGCCTTGTCGCATGTTCTGAACCCAATTTGGTCGTCTCATCCAAAGATACCTCAAAGATCTGGATGTCAAGCCAGACTTGCCCTCTTATCACATCCAACTCTTTTATCAGATTCTCCACATCTTTGAGGTAACGTTGATGAGTGGTGATTACCAAGGAGTTTGTTCGTCGGTCTGCATAGACCCTTACCCTCCCCCTCAGGGAATTGACGTCCGCGCCTACTATAGTGCCGGAGGCTGAAAAAATAGGGAAACCACCAAACGGAGTGCCAGTCCAAATGCCAACGCCGATGCCTATGGTTGGCGCCCACCATACTCGATTTAGCAATTGTTGAATCTGCTGTGCGTCGGCGTATTCCAACGGGATGACTTTTGTAATCTCACGATGTTCTTCAGGTGTTTCCACATCCAAGCTTTTGATAAAATCTTCTATTAATTCCCAATTTTTTTTAGTCGAGGTTGATACAATCAACGCATTCAGCGGCAGATATGGGTCTGCTCTCACACTGCCTACCAGCGAACTAGCCGTTGGATTTCCACGAAGGCGGAAAAGCCAGAAGCCTCTGTCTTCTCTTTCCCCGGTATATACGTTATTGATGATTTCAGCTATCGCTTCCGCATCGGTATACTTCAGCGGATAAATTCTCGTCGCCCACTCCTGTTCGGGCATGATTACATCTAATCGGTTGATTAATTCCTCAACAGTCGTCATATTCACCGCGGCGGTCGATACTAAAACCGCGTTCAATCTTTCCTCGTATACAAGATTTACCTCGCCAACAAGCCCAAAGCCAGGGCCGCCAAATTCGAGTCGCTGGATGCGCCGGCGCAAGCGATTATCGGGATTTCTTCTGCCGAGCCTGCCTCTATTCTCGCCTTCAAAGAGGTCTTGCATTGTCGCCACTACATCTTCGGCATTTGCATACTTCAGGAAGAAAATTTTAAACTCCTCTTGTGTCTTGGGTTGGTCGAGTTCATTTATGATTTTCTCGATTATCGGGAAATTATTCGGGTCAGTCAAAACAATGATGGCGTTGAGTCTCCGGTCGGGGACAATGTGCACCTCTCCGACGATGCCGGTCTGTTCCGTCTTCATTCCTCTCTCTTTCATCTCCATCCGTCTTTCCCACAACATCCTCTGCAAATCCTGCCTCTCCCAGCGCGACATCCGGCGAGAAATCCCGCCGCCATAAATCAACCCCTCCAGTTCCTGAGCGACCTCTTCAGCGACAGCATGATTGAGAGGAAAAATTTTGATTGCGGGTTGGGTAAAGTTGATGTCATCCAACTGTTGCACCAGGGCTTCTATAATCGCTATATTTTCCTCTGAAGTTTTTACAATCAAGGAGTTGGAATTTTCATCCGCGAGGACTTGTAACCGCCCTTTCACCGTCTCCAACGTGATGCCCAAAGCCCTGGCCTCTTCATAACCTTTGATTAATTCATCAAAATTTCTCGTACGGCCAGCCTCTTGGAGGCCACGGCCTATCCAACTCTCTATCTGGAAAACTTCAGTCAAAGTTTGGGCTATCGACCTGGCATCGCTATTTCGGATAGGTATAACCTTGACCTTCATTCCCGTTCCGAAGGGAGATTCATCGATTCTTTTAAGAATACCAGCAATTCTATAAATATTCGACGCCACATCTGTGATGATGAGCGCGTTGCTGTTTGAATCAGCAAAGATATTGGCGGCTTTGGAAAGCAATGGTTTGAGGATGCTTACCAACTCGGGGGCAACGGCATTATTAAGGATTATCGGCTGTGTGACGATTTCATCTGAACGTTGCAGTATTTTTTCATAATCAGCGACATTTGTCAACGCCGGTTTCACAGGCACATTCATTCTTACAGCTTCTTCCATAGTCGTTATCAAGATGGTGTTATCCTTGCGAATAGTCGCCAAACCAAATTGTACGAAAACACCATTCATCTCCTCAAGCAATTTTTCAATCGTTACATCTTTTAAATTCGTCAGCGAAAATCTTTTATCTTTTATATCCTCTTCGGCCGCTATAATTGTCAAATTGGTCTCTCTGCTCAGGAAGTTCAATAATTCTTTCAAATCGAGTTGTGCTGCATCTACAGAAACACGAAGAGCTTTTCCGTCTGCATCACGTTCTGTAACTTCTATTTTCCGCCCGTTTTGAGCTAAACTAGCGGAAAATCCTCCGATAAAAAGCGTAGCTTGAATGCAAATGAAAAAATTTAGTAACATCTCTGTTAAAT
>DTYX01001068.1 GCA_012961655.1 Candidatus Poribacteria bacterium | reverse complement strand
TCGGTAAACAAGTAATGCTTTTTAAAACTAACCCTTGGGTTGAGTAGCCGAAGGCGTATCGATAGCATTACATATGATACACTACCCAGAACTTGAACTATGAATCTAATGGCAAAGGAAAGTCTGCTGAAGTGAAAGTTCTCGATGAAAATTAGCGCTATGCTCGTGTCTGATAACGACTTTACGCAAAGCCTATGGATAATACACAGAGAAAGGAATTTACTAATGGCTAAGTATCTTGACGTCCAAAACTTGATTGCGCGGGAGGATAGTATTTTAATCGTCATTGATGTTCAGGATAGATTGATGCCTGTTATAGCCAATCGGGAAAAAGTAATTGACAACATAATCCGACTTCTGAAGTTTGCGCAAATTATTGGACTTCCCGTTGTTCTTACAGAACAACAGAAGCTCGGTCCTACAGTGCCTGAAATCAAAAACGAGATACCGCATCTGCAACCTATCAGTAAGATAGTTTTTAACTGCTTCTTTTGCGATGACTTTATCAACCATATTCCCCAGATGGGAAGGAAAACGTTGATTCTCACAGGGGTTGAAACCCATATCTGTGTAGCACAGACAGCCCTGTACGCGTTACCTAACTTTACAGTTCATGTAGTCAGTGATGCTGTCTCCTCGCGCACTACTGATAATTGGAATATTGGGATAGAGAGGATGCGGCAAAATGGCGCTATAGTTACCTCCACTGAGATGGTGATATTTGAATTGTTACAGAGGGCTGGAACTGACGAATTTAGAACCGCGCTGAATCTCGTAAAATGAATTGTATCTTTCATCAGTTATCCCTCTTGTCTCTTTTCTGAAGATAATCATACATGACAACAGCGCCCGTTACAGATACATTCAATGAGCGAAGAGCGCCGTACATGGGAATTTCCACCACTAAATCGGCAGCGTCAAGGAAAGCCGGATACACGCCATAAACTTCGTTGCCAAGCACAAATGCTGATTTGGACGGATAAACGCAATCAAATAGGTTTTTAGAACTTTCGTTCTTTTCGATAACTACAATTGACATTCCGTTGCTCCTAAGATAGTCAATTGCATCATTGGGATGACGAATGTGTTTATAAGGCACACCGTAAGCGTCATTCACCGCGCCCCTTTCATACCAATCTCTTCGACCCACGGCGACAACTTCCCTTGCCATTCCTGCATTAGCATACCTCAACACCGTGTCGATATTGTGTTCTTTTTGAAAGCTCTGCGCCACCAAGCAGAAATCAGAGCGTAAGTCGAGGTCAATTGGAACATCTACTGCTTTGATTTGCAGGTCTCTATTTCTCTTCTGAAGATAATCGTACATGACAATGGCTGCCGATATAGATACATTCAGAGATTGAATAGTACCGTACATGGGAATTGCCACCGCTAAATCGGCAGCATCGAAGAGAGACTGATATACACCATAGGTTTCATCTCCAAACACAAATGCTGGTTTGGGTGGATAGGCGCAATGGAATAGGCTTGTAGAACGGTCATTTTTTTCGACAGCTACAATTGACATGTCACTGTCTCTGAGATAAGAAATTGCATCACGAGGATTATGGATGTGTCTATAAGGCACGCAATATGTACCACCAACCGCGCCCCTTTTTTTCCAACCCTTTCGACCTAAGATAATAACTTCCCTCGCCATTCCCGCATCAGCACACCTCAACAGCGGGCCAATGCTTTGATTTTTTTGAAAGCTCTGCGCCACAAAGCAGAAATCAGAACGTGAGCCGAGGTCAAGCGGACCAGTTCGCTTAGAGAATTTTTCTCTATTTTTCCTTTCCATCGAAAACCTCCAAGTGGACTCCCTGCGGGGATGGGAATTAGTTTCGTATCAGCCATAAGTCCAAAAATTTCGGTCTAGGCTGCGATACTGGATGGCTTCCGATACGTGTTCAGCTTCGATACTCTCTTCGCCGGCGAGGTCAGCGATAGTGCGGGAGACCTTTAGGATACGGTCATAAGCTCTGGCGCTGAGTCCTAGTCTGGTGATAGCGATTTTGAGTAATTCTTGTGCCGCTTCGCCTATCTGGCAATACTTTTTCAATTGTCGGGGCTGCATGTTGGCATTGCAGTAGATTTTCGTTCCCTTGAATCGTTGAATTTGAATTTCACGTGCTTTTTGCACCCGCTGGCGGACGGATGATGATGACTCGCCGCTAACAGTGCTGGCGAGGTCCTGGTATTTGACAGCCGGGACTTCGATGTGGATATCGATGCGGTCTAAAAGTGGGCCGGATATCTTGGCGAGATAGTTCTGAATCTGTGAAGGAGTACATCTACATTCGCGGGTTGGGTCACTATAGAACCCACACGGACACGGATTCATAGCGGCGGCGAGCATAAAATTCGCCGGATAACTGATGGACGCCGCCGCCCGTGAGATTGTTACCGACCCGCCTTCCAGAGGTTGCCGCATAACCTCCAAAACATTTCTGCGGAACTCGGGCAATTCATCGAGAAACAGAACGCCGTTGTGCGCTAAACTGACTTCGCCGGGGCGAGGGAATTTGCCTCCGCCTATCAAGCCGGCGTCGGAAATCGTGTGATGCGGGGAACGAAATGGACGAGTCGCTATCAGGGCAACATCGGCGGATAGAAGTCCCATGATGCTGTGAATTTTGGTGGTTTCGAGTGATTCATCCAAAGTCATATTGGGCAAAATGGTCGGAAGACGTCTGGCGAGCATCGTCTTGCCTGAACCAGGCGGACCAATCAATATAATATTGTGCCCACCAGCGGCGGCAACCTCGACAGCTCGTTTGACATGTTCTTGGCCTTTGACATCGGAAAGGTCAAGTGGATATTCGGAGTTTTGGTTGAACGCTTCCTGAATGTCGAAATGAAAAGGCGGAATATCGCCATCGCCATTGAGAAAATCCACTGCTTCGTTAAGATTTTCCACGGGGTAGACATCAATGCCCTCGACAACAGCGGCTTCTTTGGCATTAGCTTTCGGCAAAATGATGCCTTTCATATCATTCGCCTTTGCGCCAACAGAAATCGGCAGCGCTCCCCGAATCGAGCGCACTCCGCCATCCAACGATAATTCGCCGAGGATAACGAGATGCTCAAATTTGGCGGAACTCATCTGCCCCATTGCCGCGAGCACACCGATGGCTATCGGGAGGTCGAAAGCTGAACCCTCTTTCCGAATATCGGCGGGGGCGAGGTTTGCAATTACTCGGGTGGTGGGAAACCGAAATCCAGAATTTTTGATAGCAGCGGTGACCCTATCTTTGCTCTCCTTGACGGCGATATCCGGAAGCCCCACAGTGCTGAAGGACGGAAGTCCGCGCTCTGCGATGTCAATCTCAACTTTGACGATGTACGCGTCAATTCCCAAAACTGCGCTGCTTAAAACCCGAGATAACATTTAATTTCCCCCCTGGTAAATTTTAGTTTATGAAAAGATTCTGGGAGATTTTGAATGGAAGGATGAAGGAGACAACCCATCCATCCAATCATCCACCCTTCCATTCGTTCCGGCGCTTCACTCCTGATTGTCTACGTTTCACGAAAATCTCCTTCCAACGTTATTGATGTCATATCTTGGGAATCTCACCCGGCGGAACAATCTTGCATTCAGGCATCTCGCGCAATTCCGCTTCCGGACCGGGCGGCGCATAAACGGCGAGAATTTTCATCTGCTCCCAGCCGGTGTTGATAGTTTCGTGATATATGTCCGGCGGTATGTGAATCATCATCCCCGGATACACGCGTCGACGTTCCTCTTCGACCAATTGCTCCCCTTCCCCAGAGATGATATACAGAATCTCCTCAACGCCTGGATGGCTATGCAAAGTATGTCCCTTGCCCGGCTCTAAGATGACGATGCCCATGCTGAATTTTTCCGCATCGGTGACTCTGGGTTCGCTAAACCATTTAATAACGCCCCAATCGAATACTTGGGTTTCAACATCTTTGGGTTCGACAAATCTTTTACCTTTTAATTCGCTCATAGTGATATTCCTTCCTAAAATCATTTAAGCGTCCCAACGACGCCCTCGACGAACCAATCGAAACTCAACAGTTCTTTATCGGTCATCTTGACGCCCTCTTGAACCTTGACGTCGCCGTTTTGGTCTTTAATTGGTCCGACGAATATATCATCATTTTTCATAAGTTCTTCAGCCCTGGCATCGACCATTTCCTGTATGTCTAAAGGGACTAATTTACTGTAAGGAGCTAATTTCACGATGCCAGATTCCAAGCCGTCCCAGTAATCGAGATTTTCCCAATCGGTGAAACCTGCTTTAATTTTTGTGATGACATCCTTGTAAACGACGGACCAATCCCACATCGGCGCGGTTAAGAAGGATTTCGGCGCTTTATCCCTGGCATCGCTGTCATAACCGAACGAGTAGAGTCCCTTCTTCTCCGCCGCCTGCATTGGGGCGGCACTATCGGCGCCCGTCGCGATAATATCGCAGCCGGTGTCTATCAACGCGTTAGCGGCTTCCATCTCAAGTGTTGGGTCAACCCACGCGCCGGTCCAGACGATGCGAACTTCAGCGTTCGGATTAACACTTCTTGCACCCAAGGTAAACGCGTTAATAAGCCTGATAACCTCGGGAATTTGGACGGGGGCGACATATCCAATTTTATCTGTTTTGGTCATTTTACCCGCAATCATCCCCGCTAAATATTTCGGCTGGTACATCCTGCCAAAATAGGTGAAAACATTTTTCGCGCGTTTATAACCGGAACAGTGTCCAAACACTATATTTGGAAATTTTTCGGCGACTTTAATGGTCGTGTCCATGTATCCAAAACTGGTTGTGAATATTACATCGTATCCTTCGGACGCAAATTGAGTTATAACTCGTTCCGCCTCCGCGCCTTCAGGCACTGATTCAACGGCGTTACTCTGAACGCCCATCTCTTCGAGCGCTTTACGTCCTTCATTATGCGCAAATGTCCAGCCTGAATCGCCAATCGGGCCGACATAGACAAAAGCAGCTTTGAGTTGCTCGTCTTTTTGGGCGGAACTATATCCCGTTAAAACAAAACTCATACATAGAATTAATATGAGAAGAGATGTTATTTTTCTCATGGCCATCCCCCCCTGTTAAATTAGTCGGTATAAATTAACATAATTTCATCACCACGTCAACAAAATTTCTCAGACCGCATGTAAATTATTCTGGCTCAAAGCGCAAAATAACGTCATCGGTATATTCAACATAATCAGTATATTCTGGGTTTCCGTTGGTAACATAAAGAACATCTACTTCTTCATCATAAAAGATTT
>DTYX01001067.1 GCA_012961655.1 Candidatus Poribacteria bacterium | reverse complement strand
GAGTATTCTGGCTAATTGTCGATAAAATTCTTCCTCATTCATCCTTCGCCCGAAATCCTGAAAGGTCAGATGTAAAGGCAGATATTCCGAATCATCCGCTAACTTCTGGACAACCTCTTGAATCAATGATGTTTTTCCCACCTGTCTTGGGGCGTAAATCACGAAGTATCTGCCCTTTTCCACTTTATCCATGATTTCCTCGATTTCCGGCCTATCCCTGAGAACATAATATCCCTTCTTCGGTATCGGACCGCCGGCGCAAAATTCTCTTATCGGTTTCGAGAGGCTAGTGGCTAAATTTTTCAAAGGTTATCCCCCCTTCCAGACTTCGGTTTTCCTTGAAACCCAAATGCTTGTTTTCCTCCCTTTCATCCTTCCACTCATCCAATGGATTAAACGAGTTCAAACGACTCAAACCCATATTTCCGCCAACGTTTATTCACTAATTCGATGATTTCTTCTGGCATTTCCATCTCCTCTGGCCACTCCCGTTGAAAACCTTCCGAGTGCCATTTTGTCGTCGCGTCAATCCCCATTTTCGACCCAACGCCAAGTAGCGGAGAAGCATGGTCGAGCACATCTACAGGACCGTCAACGAAGGTGATATCGCGTTTTGGGTCGACATTGCTACCGACTCTGAAGAGCACTTCCTCCACATTTTGCACATCGACATTTTTATCGACGACGATGATGAACTTTGAAAACATCATCTGTCCCAGTCCCCAGATGCTGTGCATCACTTTTTTCGCATGGTAGGGATATCGCTTGTCAATAGATACAAGGACAAAATTGTGAAATACGCCGAACAACGGTAAGTTGATGTCAACGATTTCGGGCAATTGCATCTTGATTAATGGCAGAAATATGCGTTCCGTCGCCTTGCCCATGTAGCAATCTTCCATCGGCGGTTTACCGACGATTGTCGTTTGATAGATGGGATTTTTACGATGCGTGATACAGGTGATGTGAAAAACGGGGTAATCATCTTCAAGTGAATAGTAACCGGTATGGTCGCCAAACGGCCCTTCAGTTCGAGTTTCATCCGGTTCCACATAACCTTCCATGACGATATCCGCATTTGCCGGAACTTCCATGTCGATGGTTTTACATTTGACCAATGGAACACTCTCCTTGCGCAAAAATCCCGCCAACAACACTTCATCAAATGAAGGCGGCATCGGCGCCGACGCCGCGTAAGACATCACTGGGTCGCCGCCTATCGCCACCGCCACTGGCATGCGTTGCCCAGCTTCTTTGTATTGACGATAATTCGCCGCGCCGTCATGATGTATCTGCCAATGCATCCCAGTCGTCCGTTCATCAAAGACCATCATTCTATACATACCGACGTTACGCTGTCCAGTTGTTAGATTCTTGGTAAATACTTGCGGCAAGGTGATATATTTGCCGCCATCTTTGGGCCAGCATTTGATAATTGGCAATTTGTTTAAAGAGGCTTTTCCCCCTTCATATACTACATCTTGACATGCCGCTCGCTTGACCATTTTAGGGGGGAATTTCGCTAATCTGGCGAGCATACCTATAGTTTTGAGTTTATCTATAATGGATTCTGGAGGTTCGATGTGGATTAAACTCTCAATTTCCGCAGCAATCTCATTTAGATTTTCCACGTTCAACGCCATCGCCATCCTTTTTTTTGAACCGAAAGCATTGATTAACAGCGGCATCTCTGAGCCTTCAACCTTTTCAAATAGCAGCGCTGGGCCATGCGCTTTGCTGATTCTATCCGTGATTTCCGTGATTTCCAAATCAGGCGAGACCACGGTTTTAATGCGCTTTAATTCCCCTGATTTTTCCAGCTCTTTGATAAATTCCCGTAAATTCGTATATGCCATAAGCGTAAGACGTGCAAGAAACCCGTTTTCTCCGAGAAAACGGGTTTCTACTTAGCTTTCCCTTGATACAATATAGTCAGCCATTCGCAGTAAAGCATTTCGGGCTGGCGAATCATGTAAAATTTTCAGGGCAGCTTTTGCTTTATCCGCGTAAGTTTGAGCTACTTTTAGACAGGATTGCTTGGTATTGTATTTAGAAAGAAGCGCTGAAATCCAGGCGATATTTTCTTCTGTGTGAAATTCCGCGTAAAATGTTCGTTCTAATTTTGCACGGTCATACCTGTTGCATTGTTCACGAGTATATATAATGGGGAAAGTTAATTTCCCCTCTCTGAAATCATTGAAGGGCTGCTTGCCAAGAACGTCTTCGTTTGCGACAAAGTCTAATAAATCATCGACGATTTGAAATGCGATGCCTAGATTCTTAGCATATTCGGTGATTGCATCTATGAGAATCTGGTCGTTCGTACCTGTATGCGCTCCGATTGTGCAAGAAGCCGTCATCAATTTACCCGTTTTGAAATCTACGATTTCAAGGTAATCATCTTTGGAAATTTCGAAATCATTTTTCCTGAACGCGTGGATTATTTCACCTTCACACATGGCCTGGATAGCCTCTGAAATAATTGACATAGCAGCGTCATTAAATTTTCGGGTCGCTAAGATTGAAAATACCTTAGTGTGAAGATAATCCCCTATTAGCACAGCTATCTTATTTCCCCATTTTTTGTTTACCGATTCTCTGCCGCGTCGAAGGCAAGCTTCATCGACAACATCATCATGTACGAGTGAAGCGGCGTGGATTAGCTCTACAGCAACCGCCAGTTCATAGACATCATCGGGAAGATATTGCGGGTTCAATTTTGAATTACAAGCTCGATTCGATAATAGGAGCAGGATAGGGCGAATTCGTTTACCACCGCTTTCTATAACATGCTGGACGGCTTCATCCATAATATGAAAATTACTAGCTGTTTTTTCCAACAACTTAGCCTCTATCTCTTCTAAATCCTTACTAACTATACTACAAATTCCGCTGAGACTTACTTTACTCTCTGACATTTATCCTTTTTCACCATGTTATTCGAAGGGTTATCATTTCTTACCCTCGTATATATTAGATATTGTTTGCCATCTATTACCTGTTGACTAAAGAAGTCGATGAATATTATATCGCAACGGTATACAAATTGCAAGAAAAAAAGGATTTCTGTAGATGTTGCAAATTGTTTAGAGATATGGTATAATTAAACGATTTAATGAAATTTTTATTCTGTTAGGGAGTTGAGGCATGATAAATTTAGGAATTGACGTCGGTTCTGTGAGTGTGAAGCTGGCTATAATCGGAGATGCAGTGGATAAAGAGTTTTTTGACCGTATTCTGGCTGAATGTCCTACATTTTTCACCATACCTAATCAACTATCGTCTTTATTAAAAGGGAAATTAATTCTGTTATCTCAGTATCGGCGGACCAAAGGTGAACCCGTTCTGGCAACATATAATCTTTTAGAGGAATTACGTGAATATCTATCCAATATTGATGGTATTCGAGTTACAGGTTCAGGCAGCGCTTTAGTTGGCGAGTTACTAGGCGCGGCTGAGGAAAACGATTTCAGGGCTGTCGCAACAGGCGTAGGCGTTTTACATCCTGAAGTAAAAACGATATTCGAGATGGGTGGCGCCAATTCTAAATACATTCGCATCAACATCGACGAAGAATTGGGTATAGTTGGAATTCAAGATTATGAGCGAAATGGCGAATGCGCTGCGGGAACAGGTTCTTTCATCGACCAGCAAGCTACTCGCCTGCAATATGATATCGCAGATATAGGCGATATTGTGATGTCCGCCGGTAAAGCTGCTATCGTCGCCGGTCGGTGTTCCGTGTTCGCAAAATCCGACATGATTCACGCCCAGCAAAAAGGTTATCAACCGCCGGAGATTCTCAAAGGTTTATGCGAAGCCGTGGTCCGCAACTTCAAGGGTAGCATTACCAAAGGGAAAAAGATTGAGCCTAAAGTCGCTTTCATCGGCGGTGTGGCAGCTAACAAAGGCGTCGTTCAGGCGATGAAAACGGTATTCAAATTTACGGATGATGAATTTTTTATCCCCGAAAGCTACGCTTGGATGGGAGCTATTGGCGCCGGATTACTGGAATCGGCGGTAGTGGAGAAAAGCGAACCGCGTGACATTGAGAATCTAAGCGCTTATGCATCGAAAATTGGGCAGGGAGAGTTTCCTACCATGCAACTGCTTTCAATGGAAAAAGTAACGCTTTTGCGCGACCGTGTGAAGCCGTATTCCTTCGATAGCAGAGAATTGCCCGTAGATGCATATCTTGGGATAGATGTTGGTTCCGTAAGCACAAACTTAGTTGTATTGGATGAAAACGGCGACTTAATCAAGGAGATTTACACTCGCACCCGTTCTAGACCGATTGAAGTAGTCGGAGAAGGACTGAAAGAGATTGAAGCGGAAATCGGCGCTAAAATCCGCGTCCGAGGCGTTGGCACGACGGGTTCTGGCCGAGAATTGATTGGGAAATTAGTCGGCGCTGATACAATCAAGGATGAAATCACTGCGCACAAGACAGGCGCGACGTTTGTCGGTGGAACGCTCATAGATAAAGTGCCTGACACCATCTTCGAGGTCGGCGGTCAGGATTCCAAATATATCAGCATTCAAGACGACATTGTGGTAGACTTCACGATGAACGAAGCATGCGCAGCGGGCACAGGCTCATTCCTTGAAGAGCAGGCGGAACGCATGGGAATTTCAATTATAGATGAATTTGCGGAATTAGCGTTGAGTTCTCAGAATCCCATTCGCCTCGGAGAACGCTGTACCGTCTTCATGGAAAAGGACATCACCCCCTTCCTTCAGCGCGGCGCTTCCAAAGAAGATTTGACCGCTGGTCTGGCTTACTCCATCGCCATCAACTACCTTAACCGCGTTGTCCGTGGACGGAAAATTGGAGACACTATCTATTTTCAAGGCGGTACTGCTTACAACGATTCTGTAGCAGCGGCGTTCTCTACTATTTTGGCTAAAGAGATTATCGTCCCGCCATACAATGGTGTGATTGGCGCCATCGGCGCGGCGTTGCTGGCGAAAGAGAAAATAGAGTCGACTCAAGCTGAGACAAGGTTCCGCGGGTTTAGTCTGGACAAGATTAATTACACTCTGCGTGAGTTTTCTTGCAAAGGTTGTTCTAACTTCTGTGACATTCAAGAATTTAAAGTTGAAGACGAACGTACTTTCTGGGGCGACAAATGTTCGGACAGATATCGAAGCCGTAAAATTGACCGGGAAGCTACTATTCCCGACTTGTTGGTATTCCGCGAGGAAGCTCTTATGGCAGGTTATGAGGAAGCTCAAAATAGTTCGGACTCCCGCTCAGGTATCAAGATTGGCATGCCGCGAGGGATGTATTTCTACGAACGATTTCCGTTTTGGCATCGTTTCCTCAGTGAATTAGGATTTGATATAATTCTCTCTTCCACGACCAACAAAGAAGTCATCAACTACGGCGTCGATGCTGTCGTTGCTGAGCCTTGCTTCCCCATAAAAGTTATGCACGGGCACGTCAATGATTTGTTGAAAAAAGAGATTGACTATATCTTCATACCTCACGTCGTCAACGCCGAAACAAATTTCGAAGATATTTCCTCTCACGTCTGTCCATGGGGGCAGACTATCCCCTTCGTGATTCAATACGCGCCCCTGCTTGAAGGAAATGAGACAAAACTTCTCAGACCTATGGTCCACTTCAGAGATGGCATCGAAGTCATCAAAAGGGAACTGCGGGCATTCACAAAACAGTTCTCACTTTCCAAACGACAAACGGATAGGGCTGTTGAGATGGGATACGAAGCGCAAAACGCTTTCCGCGATAAATTGCTGAAGGCGGGAGAGGAAGCGTTGGAAATATTGCAGGAGAAAGGCGAACCCGCAATCGTGTTAGTTGGACGCCCATACAACATCTACGACGGCGGAGTCAATCTGGACATCCCGCGCAAACTGCGTGATTATTACGGTGTGAACGTCATTCCGATTGATTTTCTAACTTTCGACGATGTAGATGTCTCCGATGTCAATGCCAATATGTTCTGGAACTACGGCATGAAGATTCTTCAGGCAAGCAAGGTAGTCGCTAGATATCCGAATCTCCACATCCTCTACATCACGAATTTTAAATGCGGTCCTGATTCTTACATCAAACACTTCGTCGATGACGCCTCACAGAAACCATATCTGTCGCTTCAATTCGACGGACATAGCAACGACGCAGGATTTATGACCCGATGCGAAGCATATTTGGATAGTAAGGGATTTTTACGCTGGTGGGCGCGGGAGTGAATAATTCGGATTTCGGAATTAGAAAATTACCTTATATCTTCGAAGACCCAATAAAATTCAAAAAGTATTCTTGAAGTTTGACTCAGTAAAGTACGATGGAGAGAATAACCTGCTTTGTTATCTTTATTTGCAGAACAAAACCTTTTTAAATGCTCATTTGATTAAAAATGATTTGGCTGATGTAGATACTACTTTGGCATATCAATATAAATCTAAATTTAAAGAAATCTTTCGCTATGATTATCATCCCGAGATAGGCAATTTGATGACGCATCCGCTTTACCATTTGCATGTCGGTTGTTGGCATACCGGAGGGGAAAAGTTTTCCGGCACACCGCGCTTCAGGGTGCCTGAAGTGATGCTGGAAGAGGTATTGGCATTGATTATTCGTGATTTTTTGACATAGGAGGCATTTTTAAGATATATGGAAAACCAGAGTTTAAAAGGTAGAACATTATACATTCCTCAGATGAACTACGCCGGTTCGCGGGCGTTGGCTGCCGTGTTTCGGTCAGTTGGGATAGATGCGACTGTATCCCCTGATTCAGACCCTCGAACGCTTGAATTGGGCGGCAAATATACGTCAGGCGATGAGTGCTATCCCGAAAAAGTTACTTTGGGCAATTTTTTGAAATTGACGGAAAGGGAGGATTTTAAGCCGGAAAAAACCGCTCTTTTCATGGCAACAGCCAATGGCCCCTGTCGTTTCGGTCAGTATGCGGTATATATCCGAAAAGTAATGCGGGATTTGGGATATGATGATGTGATGATATTTTCGCCGAGCAGTTCCAACGGCTACGGTGCTGAAGGCGAAAACGCAACATCATTGGAACGGACGGCTTGGTGGGCAGTAGTTAGCTCAGATATTCTGCAAAAAATGTTGCTCAAAACTCGCCCTTATGAGATTAACGAAGGTAACACTGACGAAGTTTTTACGAAGAGTGTCGATGAACTCTGCCTCGCTATCGAACAAAAAGGCACAGGAAAAGAGCGCATGACGAGAATAATGGAAGTATTGACAAAAGCGCGCGACCAATTTCGAGGGGTTGCCATCAATTATAATCCAGAATTTCCGTTGATTGGAATCGTCGGTGAGATTTTCTGTCGGCTGAATAATTTCAGCAACGATAACCTCATCCGAAGAATAGAAAAATTCGGCGCTGAAACCTGGCTCTCCGACGTGACTGAATGGGTTTGGTATACCAAGGTTGAACATATAAGAAAACTCCGCATGGCGGGCAAACGGTTTTCAAAAGAGATGCTCATAGCAAAGATTAAAAATTCGGTTCAAAAGTCTGATGAACATAAATTGTTGAAACCGTTTGCAGAAGACTTCCGCGGCTATGAAGAACCAGAAGTTTCGGAAATCTTGGACTACAATGAACCGTATCTGCCATGTCCACCCGGCGCCGGCGGCGAAATGGTGCTGAACATCGGCAGAGCTATCTACCTCTACGAAAAGGGTGTGGATGGTGTGGTGGATATCAGCCCCTTCACCTGCATGAACGGCATCGTGTCAGAAGCGCTCTACCCGCGCGTCAGCCGCGACCATGAGAATATCCCCATCCGTACTTTCTATTTCGACGGCACGCAGATGGATTTAGACCGAGATGTCGGCATTTTTATCGAACTAGCGCGTAATTATAAGCGAAAGAAAACTAAAAAACGTGAAGAGTAAAAAGTGAAAAGGTTTCATCGAGGAGAAGTGGAGCAAATACTATGTCAAGTTCGGGGAAATACAAAGAAAGCAGAAGGGAATTCCTGAAAAAAACCGCCAGTGTTGGACTCGGACTCTACGGTATGATGCAATTGGGCATCGATTTTCCAAACGTCGATGCTGCTGATGTAGAATCGAAAGTTGTAATAGCTCAAGATGATAAAGTGATAGATAAACAGAATACCGTTGTTGAAAGCATTGTTCAAAAACTATTGGATAATGCGCTCATGAATCTGGCGGGGGTAAAAAATAGAAAAGCGGCTTGGAGCCGATATTTTAATAAAAAAGACGTCGTGGGGATTAAAGTCAATACCCTTGCAGGCCGACACATGACTTCGCATGTCCAACTAGTTAAGGCGATTATCAATAGTTTGAAGTCAATTTCAATCCCAGAGGAAAATATCATTATTTGGGACAAAGCCGATAACGACTTGACAGGCGCGGGATATGAAATTAACATAAGTCGCAAAGGTGTAAAATGCTTGAGCACAGAATCTACCGTGGGATACACCGACCTAATTATGTATGGCAGCATTGCAAGCTGCTATAGTCGCATTCTCTCCAATTGCACGGCTTTGGTGAACGTTCCTGTGTTGAAACATCATAGCATGGCGGGTGTGACCATCAGTCTGAAAAACTGGTTGGGGGCGGTCCACAACCCCAACAAATATCACTTCGACGCTGCCGCAGACCCATACATAGCCGATATCAATATGCCTGATATTCTGCGGAAGAGACGTCAGCTTATCGTTTGTGACGCCCTGGTCGCCCAGTGCAACGGCGGTCCAGGCTTCAATCCGAATTATACCTGGAACTGTAATAGCTTGCTGGTCGCTACCGACCCGGTCGCGCTGGATTCCGTGGGCACACGGATGATTGAAGTGAAACGAAAAGAGATGAAATTGTCCTCGCTTAAAGACGCTGGCATTGAACCCAAGTATATAGCGATAGCGGCGGATAAAGAACATCGGCTTGGAATGAATGATTTGAAGAAAATACAGCTTGTCAAGGTGTAAATATCCTGTTGCCAAAACTAAATCAAGCTTTGTGGAGTATTCGTAATTCCTTTGAAAACGCTTTCTGAAGCTTTTACGGGGGGTGAATCTGATGAACAATAAATTATCACGAAGAGAATTCATCGAATGCGCCGCATGCGGTGTGATGGCATTATCGCTAGGTACTTTGCCCCTAAAAAGCGCTCAAGCCGATTCTTTGCCAGATTTGACAGATGGAAAACATATCTTCGTCACGAAAGAAGCGATGTACTATGAGAAATTACACGAAAATGAAATCAGATGCAAACTCTGTCCGAAGGAATGTGTAGTCGGCGATAAAGAGCGCGGCTGGTGCGGAGTCCGAGACAACCGCCAAGGGATATACTATACAATGGTGCATTCAAATCCTTGCGCGATGCACATCGACCCGATTGAGAAAAAACCGTTCTACCATTTTCTCCCGGCATCGCTTGCATTCTCAATATCGACGGCAGGATGCAACCTCAATTGCAAATACTGCCAAAATTGGCAAATTTCACAGTATCGCCCGGAACAGACTGACAACGTGTACGCGCCGCCTGAATTGGTCGTCGAAGCTGCGCAAAAAAGAAAATGCCAATCCATAGCATATACCTACGCAGAGCCAATAGTCTTTTATGAATATATGCTGGACACGGCACGAATCGGACGCAAAGCAGGTGTTAAAAGTGTCGTGATTTCCGCCGGTTACATCTATACCGACCCGCTCAAAGAATTGTGCGAAACCGTGGACGCAGTGAAAATCGACCTGAAAGCGTTCAGCGATAAATTTTACCGAGAAATTTGCAAAGGCACACTAAAGCCGGTGTTAGATACACTGAAAACCCTAAAACAGATGAATATATGGCACGAAATTGTCGACCTAGTCGTGCCCACGTTAAACGATACCGAAGAGGAATTTAAAGAGCTTGCAAAGTGGACAGTGGATAACTTAGGGCCCGATGTTCCACTACATTTTTCCCGCTTCCATCCCACCTATCAACTCAAAAACCTACCTTATACCCCCCTGAAAACTTTGGAGACTGCGCGGCAAATTAGCATGGACGTCGGACTGAACTACGTTTATATCGGCAATGTCAATCCCGACCACGAAGGTAATAACACCTACTGTCCCAAATGTCATAAAATGTTGATTGAGCGATACGGCTACATTATCAGGAAAAATGATGTGGCCAACGGAAGATGCAAATATTGTGGCAATGAAATCCCAGGGGTGTGGGAGTGAAGATCTGATACAATACCGGAAAACATGACAAACTTACCCGCATTATGAAAGTCAACGAAATTTTTTACTCATTAGCCGGCGAAGGTGTAAGAACAGGACAAGCAACTATTTTTATTCGGTTAGCAGGTTGTAATTTACACTGTTGGTTTTGCGACACCATTCATGATAACTACAATGAGATGACGGCAGAAGAGATTGCCGTCGAAGTGAACAAGTATCCTGCTGAATGGGTTACATTGACGGGCGGCGAACCGACGTTGCAAGATTGCGCCAAATTGATAAAACTGCTGAAGCCGAGACATAAAATCAGCCTTGAGACTAACGGCACGCGATATGTCCCCTGGCTGGAAAAATTGGATTTGGTTACTGTTTCACCAAAGAATTTATTTCATCCGAAAGCTCATGTCGATGAGCGAGTCTTTTCTCTGCCCGTCGTTGAAGCGAAATTTGTCATTACACGTCCAGAAGATTTAGAACCGACGCTAAAATTTGATAAGAACTGCATGCTTTTTCTCCAGCCGATGAATAATGACCCGCACATTACCAAGCTCTGCGTTGAAGCAATCAAAACAAACCCGCAATGGCGATTGAGTTTGCAGATGCACAAGTTAATCAATATTCCCTAACCGTTCATAGTAAGACGATTTATCGTCGTTTCTTCGCTTCGCTCAGTGCTAAAAGTCCAAAGCCCCTCAAAATTCTTAATCCCAATGTCTGACTCTTTTCGGGATGGCATTGGGTGGCGAAGACATTGTCCTTATGAATGATTGAGGTAAAATCAATTCCGTAGTTTGTTGTCGCCGCTATGACTGATGGGTCGTCTGGAACGACGTAATATGAATGGACAAAGTATAGGTAAGATTTTTGTGGTATGTCTTTTAAAATCGAAATCTCTTTTTTAATATCAATCTCATTCCAACCGATATGAGGCACTTTAAGTCCTGCAGGAAAGCGAACAACTTTGCCGGGTATGATATCCAAGCCTAAGTTTCGTCCGCCTTCTTCGCTTTCGGTGAACAGTAGTTGCAAACCCAGGCAAATGCCCAAGTACGGTTTGCCCGCGTCTATTGCTCTGCGAATTGCTTCAATTAAATTCGCTTCCTCCAATCGTCGCATAGCCGCGCTGAACGCGCCAACTCCCGGCAGGACGATTGCATCTGCAGTTGCAAGTTTATTAGCATCATCTGTGATAATAGCCGCAACGTCAACTCGTTCAAATCCTTTTTGTACGCTTCGTAGGTTACCCATTCCATAGTCTACAATTGCAATCATTTCAAGTCTCCATTTTCGCCAGAAACCCGCTTTCTCGGAGGAAACGGGTTTCTTATTGAACATCACCACAACCTTGGTCTAAACTTATCGTCATTCAAAATCACTAAGCTTTCCCCAGACTGTGCAAGAACAAAAAAACCACGCCTGTATGCGTATCTGTCCGCTCCTTCTTCCATTCGCATTCCCGCTACTGCACCTATCGCTTTCCTGTCGTTGTATTCGGGGAAAAAGCTCCTGAAGCTATCCAATCGCTCAATGTGTTCATTCACATCCTCAACCTTCAACGTGGTCTTAACTTCAACTCCGTTTCCTGCATCCTCCTGTCCGTCTCACGGGCAGAAGGGCATTATCAGGCAGGTCTGTGACCTGAATCGACCCTGACCGTCTCAAAATGGTGAATTCGACTTCGGAGTAAAGCGTCCGTTCGGCGATATCTGAGACAGCTTTAATGGAATTCTAACACGATCCTGTATTCCAATCGATTTCTTACAACACGCCCTTAGTCGATGGCACTCCGCTAACTCTCTCATCGAAACTGGCCGCCAAGTCAATCGCTCTCGCTGTGGCTTTGAATATCGCTTCGATGATATGATGGCAATTGCTGCCGTAAGGTACGTTGATATGCAGAGTTATGCCGCTGTTGTTGACAAAGGCGTGGAAAAATTCCTCCACTAACTCGATATCAAATTCACCAACTTTACCTCCATCCAGCGGAGTATTATAGATGAGATACGGACGACCGGAAATATCTAAGTTGACATGCGCTATCGCCTCGCACATCGGCGCGGAAAAACTTCCGAACCTGCGGATGCCCGCTTTATCGGAAAGCGCTCGCTCAAAAGCCTCGCCCAGGCATATTCCGACATCCTCCGTGATGTGATGGAAGTCAACGTGAACATCTCCTTGTGCCTGTAAGGTCAAATCCATGAAACTGTGACGCACAAATAATTCCAGCATATGGTCTAAAAAACCTACGCCGGTGTTAATGTTATATTCTCCTGTGCCGTCAACATTTAACTTCAGGTGTATTTGAGTTTCCCTAGTTCTTCGTGTAATTTCTGCTTCTCGTTTTTCCATGTTTTTTTATGCCTCCAAGAAACCCGTTTTCTTTGAGAAAACGGGTTTCTAAAGTTATTTCGGCAATTTTCTAACCCATAGATAAATTCCCACATTCATACCACCGATAAAACCGAATATGTAAGATTGAAGCCCAGCTGGCGATGTCCGAGCAAAAATATTCCACAGCACCGGAATCCCCAAAGCCAATATACCAAAAATCGTTGTGATTTTCCCAAGAGCGGTATTCCACAGTTTGATTCTCTCAAGAAGGAGGTCAATGTAGTATTGAGCAAACAGAGAGGATGTAAATCTGCCTTGGATAAAACCGAGCACAATCCCAATGGCGAAAGCTAGGATGAGAGATAGCCTATCGTAATGGTATCGCCACGATGTGGATAACGCCGCAGTCCACATAAATTGCCCGAAGAGGGAACTGACTATCATGACAATAAGCGCCGGCGGCCGCATGAGAAAAGGCAACATACGTCGGTGCAATATCGGTTTGTTATTTTTATCTCTTTCATTAGAGTAAGCCATTTAAAAATGCGTCATTTTCTTCAGAGGTCCCAACAGTTACGCGCAAGCAATTGCGCAGTAACCCAGGACAGTTAAGGTTGCGGATTAAAATTCCTTCGGTTAATAGGCGTTTGAAAAGTCGCTCGGCGTCCGCCTCAGTTCGAAAAAGGACGAAATTTGCGTCCGTCGGAAATGGCTGGATATAGTCAAGCTGGGCGAGTCTTTGGAAAATTTTCTCCCGTTCTTTAAGGATAACGCTGATTTGAGCTGTAACTTGGCGATTATGCTCCAGTAGTTTTAAGGCTACTTTTTGTGAGAAACTGTTCAGGTTATACGGCAAGCGAACCTTGTGCACCTCCGATGCGATATCGGGATGCGCAATCATATAGCCTATCCGCAGACCAGCCAAACCGTAGGCTTTTGAGAATGTGCGCAAAATCACGAGGTTGGGATGCTGATTCAAGATAGGAATGAACGTCTTCCCTGAAAATTCGTAATAAGCCTCGTCTACGATGACAATGGTATCATCGCGTTCAAGGATGTCGATAATTCCCTGGCGGTCAAAACAATTTCCCGTCGGATTATTGGGGTAGCTGAAAAAAACTAAATTTGTCCCACCCGGCTTTAGCTGTGCAATCAGTTTGTCCACCGATATATCGAAATCCTCCGTCAGGGATGCGCTACAGACTTCTACGCCTGCAACTTTGGCGAGGATTTCGTACATCGAAAACGTCGGAATGGGAAACACAACTCTGGCATCATCTCTTCCGAAAGCTGTTATCAAATAATTGATTAACTCGTCAGAACCGTTGCCCATGACGATTTGTTCGATATTAACCCTTAGCTGCTCCGAAAGTTTTACTCGCAACTCCTTCGCAGTTGGGTCAGGATAACGATTAAAAGGATGTTTCAGTAATTCAGAAGCGAGTAATTCTTTGATATCCTTTGGCAAGTCAAAGGGATTTTCGTTGGCGTCCATCTTTATCCGATGTGGAACGTCCTTTACTTGATATGGACGCAAATCGGATAAATCGGGACGGATGAATTTTTTTAGGTTCATTTTTATCTTTACTTTCATAACCAATAGTAATGTTAATCAAATTATCGTTTCATAAAAGTATGTCTTTCAAGTTCCGTTAGAAGCGCTATGTTTATAACATCTCACAAACTGAGCACCCTCCGTAATTTGGCATCCACCACTTCGGGCAATCCCTCGCATCCATAGTGTGCCTGCTTCATCTTCAGGTACAAGCACAATCACACGCACCCATCCAGGCATCGTGCTCTCCGGTAATACCACATGCAAGCGGTGCTGTTTGTCAACCTCTGCGACAAATTCAAAAAGTTTTTTCTGGATCATGTCGATTGATAGCTGAACACGAGCAATGCGGATTTTAGCAGTTCAATAATTTCTTGTGGTTGTTCTGTCGTTTCGGTGTAAATTCGGGTCATTTCCTCTCGCCTCTTTTCTTAAAGTCAAATTAGCGTCAGTTACGGGATGAAAATCCAAACGACGCACGGGTTGGAGCAAAGCATTTGGATGAACGAAGTAAGCCGCAAAACCTGTGTTAGGCAGGGATACTTGAATCCATATTTAACCATGCATCAATGAGCTTCTTAAAAGGAACAAAATCATCTGGATATTCTATTTCTAAAAGGTCAAGAGCCTTTTCCCAAACTTTAGGATTATCCTTTCGTAATGCAGTAAACAAAACTTGTATCTATTCACCAGCTTGTGTCAAAACTCACCACTCACCTGTTTCCGCCAAGATAGAATCTTGGACTACGCGGTGTTACTCTACTTCTCACGCAAATCATCCAAAGTTTTCTTCAGGTCATTAGCAATAGTTTCGCGAAGCAGAAACAACTCTTCGGGGGCTTCTAATTTCGCATAGACAGTTTCATTATTCGCGGACTTTCCAATGAGAAGCGTGTATGCAGTGTTATCTTTCAAGGTCACTGTAACTTGAACCTGTGGTTTATCCAGCCCTGCGATAGCGACATCGGGTTTACCCGATACAAACTTCTCCACTCTTAACTCCGCCAATTTGTTAAGAATGTTAGTAACCTCGTCATTATCCGCATCTTCGTTGGTGGGAACCGTTATGCGCCAGTTGACGCCTTGTTTCACACAGGTAATAGCGACATCATCGTGTTTTAACTCCAGTTTCTGAACATCGTCGCCCTCGAATTTCAGGACAATTTTATCGCGCAATTCCGCGACGCCTATATCGACTTTGTCCAGCAAGATACCTTTAACGAGAAACACCGTATCGGCATCTTCTGTTTTTACATGTACCGAATTTCCTTGCTTTTTACCGAAGAGAAGAACCTTCGGCTCAGTTTCACCTGATTCATATAGAGTTACTATATTCTGAGGATTATCAAGACCGTAGGGAGTCAAAGACTCGGGTTTATCCGAAGCAAATTCCCTCGCCTTCAGGGAATCTAAATCGAACAACAAGTTATCGATGGCATACTTATCCGCTTTGTATTCGCCAGGTTGTGTGATTCTCCACTCGCCAAGGTTATCTTTCTCACAAACGACTATTTTATCGCTGCTCTTCAATTCAAATTTAGTTACATCGGTACGCTGAAAATCAATCACAGTTTTATCGCGCAAATCATAAACCGTTTTCTTCAAATCGTTGACGATATCTTTGTCCACTGAAAAGACAGAATCGCTATCTTGCCGTTTCACATAGACGCGGTCTGCATCGGGGACATTTTTGCCGACTAAAAGAGTCTTTGAAGCTCTATTTTCTCCGAGCGCGATGGTCGCTTCAATGCGCGGCTTGTCCAATCCATACTGAGACAGATTCTTGACATCATCAGCTTCAAATACTTTTACTTTTAAATTTTTGAGCGCATCCAGGATATCATCAATTTCTGTCTTATCCGCCTTGGCTTGTGTAATAACTGCGGAACTATCAGATGGTATATCTACCATCCATGTACCTTCGGTATTCAGATTGCAAATAATGGGATTTTGATTGAGGTAATTCAAGGTAATTCCTTTGACATCGCCCAACGAAAAGCCGATGACAGTATCGTCCCTAAAATCAGTATACGGCTTGCTGAGGTCTGTGAGCGCGCTGGATTCGATGGTAATGACGGAATCGGATGATTTCTCTTTGGCATACACAGAATAGCCGACTGCTGGATTTCCAATTAAAAATGTTTTGTCTGGCGTCTCACTCGATGTCCATAGTTCAATCTGAACAGTAGGTTCATCCAAACCGAACTTGGAGAGGTCAGTTTCGTCTTCTAAAGTTTGCTTGATTCGTTTATTCAACAGGTCATCCAGCAGGACCTCAACTTCATCTTGGTTCGCCGCCGCTTCGATTGGGTCAACCAGTCGCCATCTATTTTCAGCATCCTTGGCAATCAAAAACGGTTTGGTATTTTCATCTTTAAAGGATAACCTGATTTTCTTGATTTCATCGCGTTTAATCGCGTAAGTTTCGCTGATCTTTTCCTGAATCTCTTTCTTCTCAGGTTTTTTGCCCCTGAGGAACAAAAATGTTGAAAGCAATAAAGTGAATACAAGAAGCAAAATAAGGGTATTCCGAAAATTCATTTCTATCACCTCGAAGAGTAAAACGTAAAACCTATTACGCATTACGCTTTTAGTCGCAATTAACGGATTTAGCGGCAAGATGTAGGTAGACTCAACACGATAAATCTCCTACCGCCTTCTCCACCAGACAATTAGTCCGAGAATGAATACCATACGCGGAATAGCGAAGATAGACAGCAGAAGGACCATCCGCACTTCTCTGTCAAGCATTGGGCGTAAGTTTCGTTGTTCAGGCGGTTTTGGTCGAATGGAAATTAGATCTTCTTCCATCAGAAGCCAATTGACCGAATTTAAGAAGAAGTCAAGCCCGCCTGCCGTGGTGAAATATTCATTATTGCTGGCAAAATCCGAGTCGCCTATGACTACCAATCGGGTATCTATTGGCTTCGGCTCTCCCTCAGTAGAAGAACCAGCAGTATCCCGTTCCCGTTGCACTGCGACCGCCAAAGATACTGGCGCTACAGTGTCTTTGCTTTTAGTATATCCATCGTCAAGAAACTCGCCTTTTTCATTTCTGCTTTTTTCTCCCCAGCTAAATCCTTCACGTTCAGTTGTGCGCGCTATGGATGTAACGGTGATGTCTGGGATTGACTTTTCCTTCGGCGATACAGAACGCGCCCAGGCAAACGGTACGGGGACTTGGACGTCTTTTGTGATGGTATGATAGAATTGTTTCACATCCACGTAAGGCACCGATTTGCCAAAAGGGAAAGCAAATCTTTCTGCATCAAAAACAAGGTCGTTTTTAACTTCAACGCCCCATCCATCCAGAAATTTTATCAATTTCTGATTCGGGTCAGAAGCGGCGGGGGATGGGTCTAACATGATTAAAGCTTTTCCACGCTTTTTATCCAGATATTCTTTTAGTGCATCGATTTCATGTTCCGAAAATGGAGCCTGAGGGTTGGCGATAATTATGGCAGAACTATCATCCGGAATCTGCGGTTGCGTTGCCAATAACAGTTCTTCGACTTTATAGTTCTGTTTTTCAAGAGCTTCTTTTGCTCTGTTAAAACCTTGCCTATCATAGTCTTCAATTGACCTTTCTCCATGCCCGGTGAGGAAATAAATCTTTTTAATTTCACCTTTTGTAACTTTCATAATCGCGCTGGTAAATTTTTGCTCATCAACGCTGGTAACAGATTCGCGTTTGTCCTCATGCTCAAAAACTGTTGTTCCGTTAAATTCTATCTTGTATTCTTGAGCTTTGAGCGGGTCGGCGTAAGGGTCAATAAACTCCAGCTTAATCTTTTTAGATTCTCTTTGATACCTTTGGAGCAAATCCTCCGCTTCCTGGAGTTGATGTTGGGCATGAGCTTCGGTTGGATTTCTACTGAAAAAAGCTGTGACCTTGACATCTTCGTCAAGGTTTTTGAGAATCTTTTTGGTCTGTTCGGAGAGGGTAAATGTTTTTTCCGCCGTCCAATCCATCTCTTTGTCAAAGAATAAAGCAGTAATGACATTGACGACAACAGCAATTCCGATGACCAGAATTGCGGCAACCGTTACGTTCATCCCATAAACCGCTTGTCTGCTACGAATCGCGCTAATCACACTTTCCAGACGCGCTGCGCAAAAAACGCCGACAAGCGCGATGCATAGACCAAGCGCAATCCAAAAGTATAAGGACGTGCGCATCGCCAGATAAGTAACTAAAGCATCTAAGCCGAAGGATAAGCCGATTAGCCCAAGTAGTTCACTGATTTTATTAGTTGTCGTTTTTGATGTAACACTTTCTAACATGATTTGTCCTCCGTTTCATCCAATCTTCACCATCAGGGTCGCCTTTTTGACAGACTTTTGAAATAGACCATTTACGGCAAAAACAACTTCACCAGTATACTGGCCATCATAACAAAAAGCACTCCAAAGAAACTGTAAGTAACGGTTTGAAAGAAAGACAGACGCTTACCCTGTTCCTCTATGCGAACGCTTAACCCCTTAACCTCTTGCGCCAAAGCGTATAGCTCTTCCTTCGTCGCCATGCGTTCCAAATCCTGTTTAGTTGCCATGTGTTCCAAATCTTGCTTAGTCGCCATTTTGCCTTCGATGCTGTCAATGCGGCTTTCGATGCTGTCAATGCGGTTGCTCATAACAGCAAATTCTGCCTTGGTGACCATCTGAGTTCTAATTTCATCGATTTTCTCATCGAGCGCATTGACACGCTCTTCCAACCTGATGATAGTGCCCGCTGGGGACTTTTTTAATTGTTCCATGTCCTCAACGCTTGAAGAAAGCTGAGTAATCTTTCTATTCAAAATCTCATTTATCAACTCTTCCAGACCCTCGATCTTTTCTGCTGAAATGGCTTCATTAGACATCCCGAGACCTCCTTAATTGGTGTGAGTGGTAACACCTTATTAACAGTTATTTCCACTTCGCGGACTCCACAGATTTCACCGTCAAAAAAAGGCAGACAGCGATGAAACTCAGATAGTAAACGACATGTTTTAAGCCGACGATGCCCCTTGAGAAATACTCGAAGTGTTCAATCAATGAGATATAACTGAAGATATCGCCCAAAACCCCGGCTCGGTTGGATAAAAAACCGATGACCCATAGAAATAGAAGGGCGCCGAAACTTACGAATGCGGCGACGATTTGATTTTTAGTCATCGAAGATATCATAATTCCTAACGAAAGGAAACATGAACCCAAAAGAATTAACCCTAAATAGCTGCTGAATATCGGGCCAAAATCGGGATTGCCGTATTGGGTCATCAAAATAGGGAACAGAAAACTCAAAAGAAGCATACCCAATAAGAGCGCCCAACCAGCGAGGAATTTGCCGATGACGACTTCGGTATCTCTTATGGGTGCAGTCATCAACAATTCAATCGTCCCAGATTTCTTCTCCTCGGCAAAAAGTCGCATTGTCAAGAGAGGTATGATAAAAAGTAACATCACGCTCATATTGCCAAAGAGTACAGCGGTAACAAATTCAACTGAGTCCTGACTGAAACTGTATCTGGCTAAAGCTGATGTGAAAAAAAGGCCTGAAAGAGCGATGAAACCGATAATGACGATGTATGCGATTACTGAGACGAAATAGCTGTGTAGCTCTTTAATGAAAATTGCGGCTATATTTTTCATAGATTACTCCTCAATTATAGACTTCCAAAGTCTCCGAGGCTTCGGAAGTCTAAAGTTTATTCCGTAGTAAGCCTAAGAAATACCTCTTCCAGCGTTATTTCAACAGGGCGCATTTCCAATAGCTCCCAACCGTTGTTAATAATTAAATTAGAAAGTTCTTCGCGTATGTCCGTATTCAATTCATAATCTATGTAAACTCGCGGATGGTTATCTGCACTCTCCCCAGCGGTCTGAACATCTATCACATTTGGAATTTTGGCAACCGCGGCGCTGAAATCTTCGGCTGGAGCTTTGGCTTCCACATAGAGTTCCTCGCTTTCTCCCAGAGTAGTCATCTCGCCTTCGCTCGATTGGACAGATGTTATTCTACCATCGCTCAAAGTGACGCTACCGGCGATACTACCGTTATTTATCACGATAATCCGTCCGCAAATCATGCTTGCTTCCGGTAAGATATGAGTGCTCAAAAGGATGGTATGTTCTTTTCCCAATTCTTTGATTAATTCTCGGATTTCTACGATTTGTTTCGGGTCAAGCCCGATTGTCGGTTCATCTAAGATTAAGACATCCGGGTTGTGGATTAACGCTTGCGCTAAACCTACTCTCTGGCGATAGCCTTTGGAAAGCTGTCCGATAATGCGATTCCTCATGTGCGTCAGGCCGCACGACTCAAGAACAGCGTCAATTCGCGAATTCCTCTGAGTTCTGGGGATTTTTCTAATCTTTGAAACATATTTCAGATAAGAAGTCACTTTCATTTCCGTATACAGCGGGACGCTTTCGGGCATGTATCCGATATGCCGTCTGACATCCAACGACTGCGTAAACACATCGTATCCAGCAACAGTCGCCCGTCCGCTAGAAGCAGGCATAAAACAGGTTAAAATGCGCATTGTCGTTGTTTTGCCAGAGCCATTTGGGCCTAAAAATCCAACTACTTCTCCTTTTTCCACGCGAAATGTAACATTCTCAATGGCCCTAATATTGCCATAATATTTGGTGAGATTTTCAACTTCTATCATGCTGTTTTAGCCTCCAGTTATCGAAATGAGTGGTGCGGAATATGAATAATAATTATATACTAATAACCGAAAAGTTGTCAAGACACAAATTTCTCTAGAAAAAACTTGACGATACTTCGTCAAATAGGTTATAAATAAGGTAAAGAGAGTGTCTAAACTGAAACTCTGCACGTATGAACGCGGCAGGTTCAAATTTCCACCTCTGCAGGCACTGCAGACAAGTGGCAGCTAACTTCAATTTACAATTTTGGCAATTTCTTTTGTGTAATTTGGGGCTTTCTTCATAGGATGATTTTATGCGCAAATACAGTATACAAAACAAAATTGTCGTTCCATTTACGCTTTTATTCGTAATGGTCATTGTTCTTTCGACTTTCATAACTATCACCCTCTTTAATAAAAAATACGATGAAAAAATTACTCAGGAGACGGTACAATGGCTCGAAGTGATTTTTAAAACCGGTTACCAGCTTGAAATAGACAAAGTAAAAAAAACTTTTGGAGTCGAAATAGTGATGTTTAGCAAAGATAACGGGGTGATTAGTACAACCTTGAAAAGTGGCTCTGATGAGCAGATTGCAAAATCCGTGAAGTTACAAGAATCTCGCAGGATTATAGAGAGGTCTGGACGTAAACCGGTTATCATGGACATCAATTTTCGCGGTAAACCGTACAAGGTTATTCACTATCCTTTAGTAATATATGACCGTATGTACACCCTGATGCGCGGTATGTCTGAAATCGCCGCTGCGAAGCGGCAGGTAACCTGGACGATGATTCTGGTCGCTGTCTGCGGCATCATTTTGGTCGCGCTGGTGGGACATTTCATAGCCCAAAATATCACTGCGCCAGTCAAGGATTTGGTACAAATCACTCAAAAAGTGGCAGGGGGTAATTTGGAGTTAGAAGGCAAAATAACTACACGCGATGAAATCGGAGAACTCACCGCCGCTTTCAATCAGATGACGCGAAAACTTCGCCAATCACAGCAGGAATTGGTAAAGGCAGAAAGACTCGCGACGGCGGGACGAATGGCGGCGGCGTTTGCGCATGATATTCGCAATCCGTTATCTTCCATAAAAATGATGGTTCAATTGCTGCGCAAACGAGTCCAACCGGGTGAGGAAAATCAAAAGTATATCCGTTCAATTACCGAGGAGATTGACCGGCTAAATGACATTGTCAAAAACATTATGGATTTTGCTCGTCCGATGAAGTTGAATCTACAAAAGGACGATATTAACTCCGTGCTACTTGAAGTGCTCAATTTTATGGAGGCAAAATTAATTCATCATAAGATTACGCTTGTAAAAAATCTATCAAAAGACCTTCCGTTAATTATGTTGGATGCTGACAAACTGAAACAGGTTTTTATGAATGTAATTTTCAACGCTATACAATCGATGTCGAGTGGCGGCGAGTTGACTATTGCAACAAAGCAAAGAGGTTCTACCATTTTGGTCGAAATATCAGATACCGGGGTTGGTATTCCACCGGAAAATCTGTCTCGATTATTTGAGCCGTTCTTTACGACTAAAGCCGAAGGGACCGGTCTGGGATTAACAAATGCCAGGCAAATTCTACAACAACACGGTGGAGATATCGAAGTGCAAAGCAAGGTGGGAGTTGGAACAACGGTTATTATCTCATTACCATAACTTATTGCAGGGGTGATTTGGGAACGCTTTTTGCCAAAAAGATATAGTTGCGACATTTCACACTCACCCAAACATAGGACCAGATTTTCAGCAAGAACCTGGCTTGAGCGATATTCGTGCTGTAAGAGATGACCCAGACTTGAAGCCTGATGTATGTCAACTACCCCTCCTGAATCATAGATTCGGAAGGGGCTTGTGAAAGCGAGCTCTGATGTTGACCAGCTTTAGTGCTTATGCACTATTGTCATCAGGACGTGCAGCTATATATAAGTGTTATCCGTTTACTATTATCTTGAAGTCTGCCGTGCCTGATGCGGAAGTACAACCATTAAGATTAAAGATTGACCCTGGCAGTAAAACAACTGGACTTGCTGTCATCAACGATGAGACAGGGGATGTAATACCATAGGGGCGAGCAGATAAAGAAGTCAATCGCTTCGTAGTAGATCAGAGACGCCGCAGCACGAAGCGATTTACATGCACCTCGGTGATGCCCTGGCCGCACGCGCACGGAAGATGTATAAAAAGAAGAAGAATTTTGTTGACAGGGAAGTGAAAACTCTGTAAAATAAAAAGATGTTGGTGTCTGAAGTGAGATTGGCTACAAGACCAATCTATTACTAAATAGGAGCAATGTTATGGCAAATAGAAAAGTCAAAGCACTCGTATGGTCGGAATTTACCGAGCCAAAGGATGTCTATCCCAAGGGGATTCACGGTGATATCGCGGAATATCTCAACGCGCGGGAGGATGTGGAAGCGAAAACCGTTCAGATTGCGGACCCCGAACAGGGTATCAGTGAGGAGCGACTGCAATGGGCAGACGTGCTTGTTTGGTGGGGACATCAAAAGCACCGGGACATTACAGATGAAAATGTCGAACGCATCAAAAGACGCGTTCGGGAAGAGGGAATGGGATATTTTCCTATCCATTCGGCTCACTACTCGCGTGGGATTATCGCTCTTTTGTGGCAGCAAAGGAAAACAGGGGCTAAGGGGCAAGATGGCTAAAAGTCTTGCCGTTTTGCCTTTCCCTACTATTTAGAGCTTTCTCGGAAAGTAGACAAAAGCTCTTTAAACTCTGGAGGTAAAGATTATGAGACCTAATAAGCTTCGAGAATTGATAGATGCTGGCAAACCATCGGTTGGTACCCGTGTCAATAACACCTGGCCAGCCATTGTGGAGGCCATCGGACATACAGGTATGTTTGATTACGTCGAGTTTTTGGCTGAGTACGCCCCGTTTGACCTGTATTCCCTCGACAACTTCTGCCGTACTGCTGAACTATACGGTATGTCGTCGATGATTAAGATTGACCAAGACCCGCGTAGCTTTCTCGCGCAACGCGGCATCGGCGCAGGTTTCCAAAGCGTATTGTTCGCTGATTGCCGCTCGGTTGACGATGTCCGTCAGTGTGTGCGTATTGTCCGTCCTGATACCCCCGAGGACAAGGGACTGTACGGCGTTGGAGCGCGCCGTTTTGCCTACATGGGATATGGCGGCTCACCTGAGTACGTCCAGGCGCTGCGAGATGTCGTCGTCGCTATTATGATTGAGAAGCATTCGGCCGTTGAGCAGTTAGAAGAGGTACTGTCAGTCGAGGGGGTTGATATGATACAATGGGGACCTGCGGATTACTCAATGAGTAGTGGCCGAACGCGACAAGAGGTAAAAGATGTTGAGCGCAAGGTTATCGAAACAGCGTTGAAGATGGGCGTACCGCCAAGGGCGGAAATTACCAGCCCCGAACAAGCCAAATACTACCTTGACCTCGGGGTACGCCATTTCAACATCGGAACAGACCTCTCGATCCTCTACAACTGGTGGAGGATGAACGGGGATGATTTGCGGAAGATTATTGGAGATGTCTATTGCACTGTTAAATAAGTTTCAATAGTTTTAGATAACATCTTCAGCCACGGATTAACCCGAATGTAGCCGAACTTGCCAAAGTTCGGGAATTCGGCTACTTAAACACTGATTTTTACTGCTTTTATCCGTGCGTCCTTAAAAACATT
>DTYX01001066.1 GCA_012961655.1 Candidatus Poribacteria bacterium | reverse complement strand
TCAATCCTAACCAGTATAAGGGAATATATCTCGACGAAAAACGTCGATTTTGGAAAATCGACCTACGATAGTCTAACAGATTTATTTAACAGCGCAGTAGTGCCAATTATACTCTTCTGATAGTCTTTAAGAAATTTTTTGAAACTTGCTTAAACCTATTTTTAGAGATATTTCGTTGTAAGGTTTTCCTTCACACATAAACGATAAAAATCAGGGTTTTCCCCGACATGAAATTTGGTCAAAATATGGTATAATTTATTTGGCAAAACAGCACGAGGTGGCATCACAGAGGAGTGCCGCTACGACAACATCTTCCGTAGCGTCATCCGTAGTCATTCCTTCGACTACGCTTAGGATAAGCCCTCTATGGTGACGGACAGACTTGGCGGGACAGCCACGCCGCTACCAAAGAAGAAAATTCTCTCCCACTAGCGAGAGATTGAACAAAAACAGGAATTACTCACCGGTATACGCAATGGCTCAGTGGTTACCTGGCAGCACATCAATTTACATGGCGAGTATGATTTCTCAGACTCAAAACTCCAAGATTCAGTCGGATTAAATGCTCCTGAAATTTTGGCGGTGAAAGAAATTTAGGTTTTGCTTAGCTTGACTTTGGTAGATTACCACACAAGATAAGATTCAGATGCACCGGCCCCGACTGGAAGTCGGGCTTCCTGGACGTCTTGCTTCAGCGAGGGTTGGGCGCGGTTTCAAATGGTGTTCTACCACTGCATCTCGGTTTTTATTTACCAAAGTCAAATTAGAAGGCACTCCGTAGGAGGATGCAATTTCGTGCATAATGACTTTCTTAGAACTCTTAGATTTCGACGAATTAGAAGATAAGTGAGAGAAGAAAAGATAATGCTTGTTGTGCCTGGGTCTATGTAAGCGAAAGCCTGTCTGTTTAGCAGGGAAAATATTAGAAATAACAGAATTTCTTGGAAATCTCTGTAATTTCTCCCTCTTTTCCAGTTTTGCTTGTAATCAAATTATTCTTTTCTTTCTACTGCGTGTATCCTAAGCTCTTTAACTGTTTTATGGTCTCTAAATCTAAATCCCTCTTTTGTACCCTTTTGTCCTAATAGCCTTCCTTTCAGGTCCGCAGTGTAAGTCTTCACTGTATACTACAAGATCTTCTTTTTTTGAACCACCATTAATCATTGGCAAGAGGCTTTTTCCGTCAATTCCTTTCTTATCATACTTGATAGACAAAGCCGAAAGAATTGTGGGGAATATGTCAAGTAAGCGAACCTGATTTTCAATAATCTTCCCTTTGTCTTTCATCTCAGGAAAAACAAATATCAACGGGACGTGTAATAATTCATCGTATCCCGAATGTCCATGATTGGCTGCCCTTTGGGGATAATGTTCCCAAAACTCCTCGCCATGGTCGCTTGTGAGGACGATGATGGTATTATCCGATAATCCTAATTGCGATAAAGTTTCCAATAACATCCCTATGTAGCGGTCGGCATAGTAGATGTCACCGTCATAAAGGGCAATAGTATATTTTTTCTCTGCATCGGTTGCTTCTTTGAGGTAATTCGAATCTCGATAATGTTCTACGGTGTCTGAAAGCCGACCTCTCTCCAAACCCGCAGTGAAGTATTGGCGCATATAAGGGGTATGCACTTCAAAAATATGGAAGAACAGGAAGAAAGGCGTGTAATGGTTCCTTTTCAACCAGTTTGATGTCTTTTCTACGAGCCTTTCGGTACTTAAGGCGGGGTCCCATCCTGGACCGCTGTCATTGTAATATAGGTCAAAACCCTGGTGAAGACCATTTCTGGTTATCATATACCCGGCGCTTGTAAAAGCCGCCGTGATGTATCCATTCTCCCTGAGTATCTCCGCCAGAGTTAGATTGGAGAAAGGAAGTGGATGCCATGTCCCGCCGGGAGCCGTATCTATCGTGCCTCCATGCCTGTGTGGGAGTTTAGAGGTGAAGATTGAACCGTGCGAGGGTATCGTCCATGAACACTGGCTGAAAGTATTTTTAAATAAAATCCCCTCTTGAGCAAGCTTGTCGATATTCGGACTTGTCCGGCGATGATACCCATAGCAAGAAAGATGGTCTGCTCGAAGGGTATCTATCGAGATTAATAACACGTTCGGTTTCTCAGGTTTCCGAGCACCGCTATACAGCGTCGGATTGCCCCAAACCGACAAACCTACGCTGATAGCAGTTTGTTCCTCACTGCTTGGAACCGTTTCAAAAACGAGTTCTACATGTTCCCCTTCGTAAGAGGATAAATCCAATTCCCCGTCGAACCACCTTCTTGCAGTTTCATCATTTCTGGGGTCAATGGAATCAGAAAACAGCAAATCCCCCCTACCCCCCTTTTCCAAAGGGGGGATTCTATCCTTCACAAGCCATATCTTAAACGTTGTTGCGCTGTTATCAATCTCCCACGCATCAGGTATAAGGGCGTAACTGAAAGAAAGGAACGGTTTTTCAGGAATCCTCACAGAGAAGGTAAACCTACTTGGCGCGGGGGCAAAAAGAGCTGTCCTAAGACTTCCGGCGATTTCGACCTTTTTTACGTAAAGGTCTGTTCTCTCGCTGAAGGAGAAATCCCTATGACTATACTTCTCTTTATCTTGTCTGTGAACCTGTAAAATAAAGGTGCTTTACCGGTCAAACCAACAGCCAAAAGAGAATACACTATCAGAAACACCCCGATAAGAAAAATAGGTATTACAATAAATAGATAGCCGTATCGGCTATAATTAAGCTTCATGGTGATAACCCCCATTGTCTCAGCATTCGTTCAACCCGTACCCTTGCCTCTTCACGAGATATTTTGCGACCAAACGCGGCTGTGGTAGATCCAAACTGGTGAACGTTTGAAAGTTCGCCGACTCTATGTGAGTCTTTCGCCACTGTATGTGAGTCCTTCGCTACTGTTTGACTTGTTAACCTTTGGCTCTTCGCCAGTGGCGAACCTTCGCTCGCCCCACCCTTCACAGGAGTTTCCCTTGGAGCGTTCAGAAATGCCAATGGTCCAAGCTCCGGTTCCAGCGAACCACCGCTTTGATGACGAAGGGTAACCTTATAATAGTCATCTAAGCCATCACTTCCCTTGTTATCCCCTTTTTTGGACAAAGCCCGCGTTTTCTGTTTTGACCTGCTGCGTATTTTTTCCCTTTTCTTGTTCGATTGTTCTGGGGCATCTAACTTTTCCGTTTTTGTCTCTGCCTCCGTTCTATGAACCGTGGTCAATGAGCGATTAAAAAACCACACGAAGGCTAATATCAACCCAGTAACAATAAGCACAATAAGCCCAGTCAAAAAAAATCTTCGATTTATACCTAATTTAGCAGAGGCTTTGTGATGCTGATGCATCATAGAATTTTTTGTAGAGTCCTTGTGCCAATAATAGCTCATCATGCGTACCTCTCTCCACTATTTTGCCGTCCTGCAACACTACAATTTCGTCCGCGTCTCTTACCATAGACAATCGATGAGCAACTACAATGATGGTCACGCCCTTCTGCTTAGGATTACTTATGGTTTTCCGAATCTGTTTTTCAGATTCTGAATCGACAAAACTTGTTGCCTCATCCAAGATGCCGTTTTTTACCTCCTTGGAACGTAAGATGTATACTTTTTGCGCTTTCAGGAGGGTTATTGGGGAAATCTCTACAGGTCTACCGTCCACATCGAGCTTAACTTTTTGGAGATTGAGTCCGTCTGTAATATGTAAAGACCTGGTGGTGAGTTTACCTTCTTTATCGTATATCCACCACTCCTTCCTGATAAACTGTGGGCGCTTGAAAGATATCGTTGTAACCCAATGTATGTCTTTTCCCCTAATTTCCATCTTGCATCGCAGGGTTTGAATCTTATCAAATCCCAAATCTTTTTGAACTGCTCGAGTAATTTCGGCGATTTCTAACTCAGCTTCTGTATCGCTATCCTTTGCAAGACTGACATTTTGCTTCATACATATCGTTGCCACCACAAGGAAAACAACAGTTACATATGTTAGAATCCTCATTTTTCTACTCCTCATTTGTATACTAAGAGATTTTTCGGAAAGTCTGAAAGCTCATTATCACTGACTTTCCCGTCTCCTGATTTTGCCATCCCCCCCACTTTTGGCTAACGGATTTTAAGCTAGCGGATAAGAAAAAAAATCCGTTAGCTTATCATTGTCATTTACTCTCATTCCGAGGGGTCAAATCTTTTCCGAAATCTCTCCTTATGCACTCCCATGC